>JBBKXO010000360.1:0-3495 GCA_037969525.1 Burkholderiales bacterium
CATGGCTGAAACAGCAGGCCCGCACCTACGACCCGTCTCTGATTTATGTATCGGACCACGGCGAGTCCCTGGGCGAGAACAACCTCTACCTGCACGGCCTGCCCTACGCCTTTGCGCCGAAAGTGCAGACTCAGGTGCCGCTGATCGTCTGGATATCGCCGCGCAACGGTGAATCCACCAGCGCCACGCAGGCCTGCCTGGATGCCAGACGCGACATGGCGCTGACGCATGACCATCTGTTTCACACGGTGCTGGGCATGTTGAACGTCACGGCGGCGGAATACCACCCGCAGCTGGATTTCGCGGCGCCCTGCCGGACCGCGATTGCAAAGCTTGATAGCCCCTCCCCGAGCGCCACGGCCTTACGCCATTAGCACCATACCGCCGCGATTCCTGTCGTCACCGGCGATGCACCATTGTGATATACCTGTCCACTGCCACCCGGGCATGGAGGTGCCACATGGACAAGACAGAAAAGAAGGAAAAAAACGCAACCGCGAAAGCGGAAATCGCACTGGTGGAACGCGTCGGCGGGTTTCTCGTTGACGGATTTCAGCTGGTGGCCTTGTTTGTGATCGGTGCGACCATCGTCTGGGCCGCCGCGCATGAATACATTGTCATGATCCAGGCCGGTCGCGTCCGGCTCGGCGACATCCTGCTGCTGTTCATCTACCTGGAATTGGGCGCAATGGTCGGCATTTATTTCAAGACCGACCGGCTGCCGGTGCTCTTTCTGCTCTACGTGGCCATCACCGCACTGACCCGCTTCCTGTTAATCGACATCAATGAACTGGCCATGGAAAGTGTGCTGATCATCACCGGCGCCATCCTGATGCTGACGCTCGCCGTGCTGGTGCTGCAGATCGCGTCATCGAAGTTTTCGATGGCCAGCGAGCCGCGGGTGACCGAACATTAACGCCCGCCCGTATCCGTACATGCGCACCCGACTGCCCATATACATACTGCTGCTTGCCCTGTCCCTCGCGAGTCCCGGCATCGGGGCTGCCACGCCTGACGACCGGGCGCAGATCGTCAAGGTGTTTGTCGAACAGATCCGCTTCCTGGAAAAGCGCTTCGACGGGTCCAGCAACTCCAGAACCAAACACCCCGTCGTGCTGATCGTCACCAGCGAATCAGAATTCCTGAAAAACCTGTCACCCAGCGATGCCTCGTACATCATCATGCCGCAGGCAGAGGTCATCGCGGCGCAACTCGCGTCGTTTGCCAGCCTGTCAAAACTCGTGGTTGACGGTGAACACGCCGTGTTGAATTACGAAATTCCCGCTGACGACCGGATCGGCGAAATGCGCTTCACCAGGAAAGCGGGCCAATGGGTAAAGCGCAGCCGCAACGAAACCCGCTCGCTCGCCAGCGCCCGCGGTTTTTACGGCAGACTTTATGAGGGTGTGGTCTGCAAAGATGGAACCGAAATGGCGTATCGCTGGAATTATCTGGCCAGCCGGCGTGCGGAAACCTACCCGGGGACATGTCCGGCACAGGAATTTCCGGATGTCGCCGTCTACCGCAAACAGCAACCGCGACCGTGAGGCACGGCCGCCCTGCCTGAAGGATGGATCCATGGAAGACAATATTGAAATCGAAGTCGAGAAAAGTTACCGCCGGTCGGCATTTGTCGAAAAGTTGCGCAATCTCGCAGATGTACTCGAGCAGAAGCAACCGTTTGTGCTTCGATTCGGCGGTGAACGCATACGCATTCCCGTCGATGTGACCTGCCATATCGAATACGAACGTGACGGCACCGAGCAGGAGGTCGAGTTTCAGATTAAATGGTCAGCAGACTGACCCTGGAACCCGCTAAAAAAAGGCCGGGATAACCCGGCCTTTTTTTGATCGCAACGCAGTTACTGCTGCTGCATTCCCACCTGCGCCGCCACTTTCCGGTAGCGCTCCAGATCGGCGCGAACTCGCTTGGTGAACTCCACGCTGCCCATGGTCGTGGTTTCTGCCCCGCCTACCGTGGCGTAACGCTGCTTCACGTCGGGTTGGCTCAGCACATCGGCAGATGCCTTATACAGCGCGTCAAGTATGGGTTTCGGTGTGCCTTTCGGCGCGAACAGGCCGACCCAGATCGAGGCATCGACGCCGGGAATACCCGCTTCCTGCGCCGACATGTAGTCAGGCACCTGCGGCGAACGCTTCGCCGTGGTGACGCCCAGCACCTTGACGCGCTTGGCCTGCAGATGCGGCAGCACGCCGGGAAGTCCCGCGACGGTAAACACCACTTCGTTCGACGCCACCGCCGACACTGCCGGCGCGCCGCCTTTGTACGGCACATGCAGCGCCTTGGCGCCCGCCGCAGCCACCAGCCACTCGGTGGCCATGTGGTTTACCGAGCCCGAGCCCGGTGAACCGAATGCCAGCTGACCAGGCTTGGCCTTGGCACCTGCAATCAGATCCTTCAGCGTGTTGAAGGGGGATTGCGAGTTGACGACCACCAGCATGGGCGCATCGCTGATCATGATGATGGGCACGAAATCACGGTCGAAGTCATAAGGCGTGTTCTTGAACAGCAGCGGCGTGACCGCAAATTCTCCGGTGTGCGCCGACAGCAGCGTGTAGCCATCGGCCGTTGCCCGCGCTGCGGTCCCGGTCGCAATGAAGCCGTTGGCACCGGGACGGTTGTCGACGACGAACTGCCAGCCGAGTTTCTCCGAAATCTTGTTGGTCAGGATGCGTGTCGAGGTATCCACGACGCCACCAGGCGCGAACGGCACCAGTACGCGGATCGGCTTGGTCGGATAGCTGTCAGCGGCATGGCTGGCCGCGGTAAATGCCATCGCCAGTATAACTGCCATGAGTGAGCGTATCATATATTATCCTTTATAATCAACAAGTTACAATGAGTGCGTCGGTTGCGCGTACGACTGCATTCGAGATAGCCATCAACGTGGCGCTACGGCCTCTACCCACGCAGAAATCTCGTCCAGCAATACAGCAACCGCACTGTTGAAGGCCAACACTGCGCCCGGCGCATCGTACGTCGCGACGGGGGCGGTGTGCACGAAAGTGCGCCGCGCCAGCACAACCCGACGCGCCGGATCCATGAACTCGGACGTGATGCTGACTTTGACGCTGCCCGGCGTGCTCGTTGCATCATGATAAAACTCGTTCAGATGCGTAGCCAACACCACATCACCCCGAACGCCACCGCCCACTATCGCGACAGTACGGAAAAAACCTGCGCGATTCAGGCGCATGACGAGGAGCTCTGTCATTCGTTGGCCCGGGCGTTCGGTCCAGGCATGGTATTGATAGTAGGCGCGGGTACCGGGCGTGCGGCTGTAAACGATTTCCTGCGTCTCGTAGAAACTCGAAACGGTGGTCGGTGCGATCAACAGCGTCGATGCCCTGGTTACAGCGGGTGTGCTACTAGCGGGTGCACTACTGCTCGCAGCCGGCGCATCCAGCACGTAATAGCGTTGCGGTTCCTGCGGCCCGAACGATACACAACCAGCAAGCACAGAGCTGATAGCC
>JBBKXO010000361.1:0-3336 GCA_037969525.1 Burkholderiales bacterium
GCTATGTGCATGGCGCAATGACCCGGCGGGATTTTCTGGACCGCGCCGGGAAATTTGCGATCGGCGCATTCACGGCCACCGCGATGCTGGAAAGCCTGCAGCCCAATTTCGCCTGGGCCGAGCAGGTCAAGAAGGACGATGCGCGCATCAAAACTGCATATAAGGAATACGCTTCGCCCAACGGCTCGGACAAGATGCGCGGCTATCTGGCGCAGCCGGCCAAGGCCGGCGGCAAATTGCCGGCGGTGCTGGTGATCCACGAAAACCGCGGTCTCAATCCGTACATTGAAGATGTCACGCGGCGGCTGGCGCTGGCGAACTATGTCGCCTTTGCACCGGATTCATTGTTTCCGGTGGGCGGTTATCCCGGCGACGAGGACAAGGGGCGCGCCATGTTCGCGGCACAAGATGCGAAAAAGCGCAGCGAGGACTTGTACAACGGCGGTGTCTATCTGAGATCACTGCCTGAAACCACCGGCAAGATGGGTGTCGTCGGTTTCTGTTTCGGCGGCAGCGTGTCCAATGCGCTGGCGGTGCGGATGCCGGATCTGGCTGCTGCGGTGCCCTATTACGGCAGCCAGCCCAAGGCGGAAGACGTAGTCAAAATCAAGGCGCCGCTGCTGATCCACTATGCCGGACTCGACGAGCGCATCAACAAGGGCTGGCCCGATTATGAAGCGGCATTGAAAGCCAACAATGTGCGTTACACCATGCACATGTACGACGGTGTGAATCACGGCTTTCACAATGACACGACGCCGCGTTATGACGAGGCGGCGGCGAAGTTGTCATGGCAGCGCACGCTGGACTTTTTCAGTCAGCATCTGCGGGGTTGAGCGCCCGCGGCACAGCACGCGCGATATTGCGGTGCTGTGCCCCGGCTGTGGTGTGCGTCTGGGCGTTGTTTTCAGGTGTCGGTCCCAGCCACGCGCAGCAGGACATCACCGAAGCGGATTATCCGGTCCGGCCGATCCGCATCATTGTTGCCGCTGCCGTAGGTTCAGCCGACGAGTTTTTTGCGCGCGCGCTGGGCGCGGATCTTGAAGCCTTCTACAAGCAGCGGGTCATCATCGACAGCCGCCCCGGCGCGGGCGGGCTGATCGGCAACGCGCGGGTATCGCGGGCCAATAACGATGGTTACACGCTGGGCATGGTGGGTGTTACGCGCCTCATCAACGCTTTGCTGCGGGATCAGCCGCCCTATCGGGCGCTGGCCGATATCGTGGGCGTGGCGCACGTCGCGTCGATCACCAACGTGCTGGTGATGACGCCCGCGCTGGGTTCGCGAACGGCGCAGCAATTCGTGGGCTACGCGCGGGTGCGCCCCGGCGAACTGAACTTCGCCTCACTCGGCATCGGCTCAGCTTCGCATTTTGCCGGCGAGGTTTTTTCGCGGGCATTGGGCATCGACGCGGTGCATGTGCCGTTCCGCACTGTGACCAGCGCTTATGTCGAGATGGGTCTCGGGCGCGTGCATTACGCGGTGCTGACGCTGCCGGCAGTGCTGGCGCTGGTGCGCGAAGACCGGCTGCGTGCGCTTGCAGTGATGACGCCAAAGCGCAGTGCGACATTGCCGGAAGTGCCGGCAATCGCCGAACTCGGTTTGCCCGAAGCGCAGTTCGACAGCTGGTCGGGCATCGTGGCGCCCACCGGCACCTCGCGGCGCATCGTCGAACAGCTGCATGGCGATATTGTCCGTGTGCTGCGCAATGCGGATCTGCGCAAGCGGTTCAAGCTGCAGGGTTCCGAATCGACACCCGACAGCACGCCGGATGGTTTCATGCGCCACATGCAGGAAGAGTATCTGCGCTTTGATGCGCTGATCCGTAAAAGCGATATCCGGGCGGAATGAGGTCGAAAAAAACCCCGCCGCAGCGGGGTGGTTGGTGATGCGTGCAGTGGTTCAGGTGCCGCGTCCCCACAGGCCGCAATAGCGGCGGATCACAAACTGCAGGTTGTTTTTGTAACCCGGCCAGTTTTCGTACTTGGGGAGCGTGACTTCTTTCTCTGCCGGTTCCCAGCATTTGCCTTCGCGCGCGGCCACCTTCACGGTATCGGACGCATATTGCAGGAATTCCTGCATCGCCCTCACGTCATCCTTCGTGCCGAGCCGGCCGTTGGGCGCGCCGGGATGGCCGGGGATCATGCGGTCCCATTCCATTGCAAGGATTTCCTTGATGAAACCCTCGGTTTCCAGCGGATGGAAATCGATCATGCCGCGGCCCGGTATTGAACCTACCGGCAAGGTGTCAACCACGAAAATGATTTTCTCTTTCGGCAGGCGCATGACGATGGTGCTGTCGGAGTGGTTAAGGCCGTGGTAGGTCAATTCCAGCGTGGTGCCGCCGAGTTTGATCGTCTTCTGCTTGTCCATCACTTCATCGGGCAGGGGCGTGTGCGGATCCTTGATGATTTCGAGGCGCTCTTTGGCGCGCTTGTGCGCGATGATTTTTGCACCGGCGTCCTTGAACGGCTGGCCGCCGGCGATGTGGTCGTAATGATGGTGGCTGTAGATCAGGTACTTGACCGGCTTGTCAGTGACTTTTTTGATTTCATCGATGTAGGTGGTCACCGCGTGCGGCCGGCCATAGCCGATCGGATCGGTGGCGATGACGCCGTCGGAGGTGACGACGAACATGGCCTGATGGTTGCCGAAACGGAAGACGTAAACGTTGTCGGTGCCTTCCACTTTGGTGGTTTCGAAGGGCGGACGGGCCGGTGCGGCCGCCGGTTTGTCCTGCGCTGCGGCCGGAAATGCCGACAGCGTCAGCGCGTATGCGAGTGCTGCGAGCAGAGTGCGATGCATGATGATCTCCAGTTGATGTCGGGTATGACGGACAGGCCTCCCCACCGAGGCGGCGCTATTATGCACGTAGTACATGTAATAAAAGCAGCGCAAAAAAAATTGGCTCGTCACCGGAATAGTCGGCAGGTTCAGCGTGTTTCGGTGCGCTTTACATTCCGCGACGCAGCAGCCAGAATCGAATCGCGCCGCTGCGGGCAGAAGCAGGCAGAAGATCCCACGGCTGCGGCGCTTACAGGAGGAACAGCGATGACTACAGGCATCCCCGGAGTTTTTTCGCGCAGTGTGGTTTGTGTGTGCCTGTTGGGCATGGCCCTGGGCGCTGCCGCGCAGCAGGACTATCCCAACCGGCCGGTCAAGATCATCGTGCCTTCGGCCGCCGGTGGCGGCACGGATACCACCACGCGCATGGTGACGCCCAAGCTCGAGGAATTTCTCGGCCAGCGCGTGATTGTTGAAAACCGCTCGGGGGCGGCGTCCCTGATCGGCAGCGATATGGTCGCCAAGTCGGCGCCCGACGGCTACACGCTGCT
>JBBKXO010000362.1:0-12447 GCA_037969525.1 Burkholderiales bacterium
CCGGGGTCGGCAGCACGCTGACGTTTTCCCTGTTGTGGCGATTCGCCCGGGGGGCGCGCGAACTTGCGGGACTGAGTCTTGCCGTCGGCCTTGCGCTGGCGCGCGCCTTGCGGGCCGCAGGGGCGCAGGAAGTGCAGCTGAAATGGCCCAACGACGTGGTGCTGCCAGGCGGCAAACTCGCAGGCATCCTGATTGAAATGCAGGGCGATGTACTGGGGCCCAGTGCGGCAGTGATCGGGGTCGGCGTGAATGTGCGATCCGACCCTCGCATCATCGCCGCTGTTGATCAGGCAGTGGCTGATCTGGAGGCGGCCGCCGGTGAGCCGGTTGACCGCAACTTGCTGCTGGGCAGTCTGTTGCAGGAGCTGCGCGCAGTGCTGGATCTTTTTGCTGAGCAGGGCTTTGCGCCTTTGCGCGAGGAATGGCAAAGCCTGCATGCCCATCAGAACCGGATAGTGCGACTGGAACTGCCCGACGGACGGCATGTAGACGGGCGGGTGCAAGGTGTCGCTGATGATGGCGCATTACTGCTCGCGACGGATGCCGGCGTGGCGCGCCATCACAGCGGCGAAGTCAGTCTGCGGGCGACCGGCGCATGAACATACTGGCCATTGATATCGGCAACACCCGTATCAAATGGGGCTGCAGTCAGGACGGGTCATGGTTGCGCCAGGGCTGGATAATGACGAAACAGGCTGGGACGACAGAGGCCGGCGAACTCAAGCCGGCGTTTGCGGCATTACCGGCCATGGACCGCATCGTCATTTCAAATGTCGCGGGTGCAGCGGCAGAGGCCGCCGTTACAGCAGCACTGGGCGGGTCGCGCATCGCGCCGCAGTGGGTGGTCAGCACGGCCCAACAGTGCGGGGTGCGCAGCAGTTATGCAGATCCCGCCGCCCTGGGATCTGACCGCTGGGCATCGTTGATAGGCGCACGGCATCTGACCGGCGCGGCCTGTGTCGTTGTGGGCGTGGGCACGACGATGACGGTGGATGCACTGGATGGTGAAGGTGTTTTTCTCGGCGGCTGCATCGTGCCGGGTGCCGCCCTGATGCGCGATGCGCTGGCGCGCGACACCGCGAATCTTGCGGTGCGTGAGGGGGCATTCAGTTTTTTCCCCGACAATACCGGTGATGCCATTGCCAGCGGTGCGGTCAATGCGCTGGCCGGTGCCGTTGAGCGCATGATGCGTTACTTGGAGGAAAGTGCGGGTGTGGCGCCAGTGGTGGTGTTATCGGGCGGTGGTGCGGCACTGATCGAGAAACAGCTTAACGTGCGGGTGACGGTTGTGGATAATCTGGTGCTGGAAGGATTGCTGCAGATCGCGCTGCAGCCGGGTAACTGAGCCGCCATGAGAATTTTTTTCCTGTTGTTATTGCTGGGCAACGTCAGTTTTTTTGCCTACCACTATTATCTGGGTGAGTCCGACGAGACCGCGGCTCAGAATCAGTTGCTGCAGATCAGCCCGGAGAAAATTACGACGGTGACCGCGGAAACCCTCCTGCCTTTGTCCGCAGCGCCTGCATCACTGGCGGCTGGTGGATCGCCGCCTGCGGCGTGCGTGGAGTGGGGTACTTTCGGCGGGCCCGAAGTGGCGCGGGCCGATGCCGCGCTCGCAGCGCTGGGACTGCCCGAGGCCACGCAGCGCCGGGTCAGTGACATCGATGGTTACTGGGTGCACATGGCGCCGCTGAAGAACAAGGCGGAAGTCGATCGCAAGATTGGCGAACTGAAGGCTCTGGATGTCACCGAGTTTTATGTGGTGCAGGATGCAGGGACCTGGCGCAATGCCATTTCGCTGGGTTTGTTCAAAAGAGAAGACGCGGCAAATGCTGAATTGGAACGTTTGCGTCAACGCGGCGTGCGTTCGGCGATCGTCACGCGGCGCGACAAGTTCCTGAAGCAGGTGACCTATTTTGTGCGCGAACCCAGTGCCTCGACGATTGCCCGGTTGACCGGGTTGCAGCGTGATTTTCCGGCGGCAGAGATCAAGGCCGTCAGTTGCCCGGTCAATGTGCCTGCAAAATAATTGAATTAAAACAACTAGTTATATTCATTCGGCGCTAAGGTAAGCGCTCGCTCAGCGCGATTCGGTCGTGCGCACCCGCTGCAACAGCTCCGTTGTCGAACGTTGATGGGCGAAGGGGATGGAGTGCACGCTGCCCCCCCAGCCACGGACCTCGGCGGCACCGACTATGGTGTCGGGTTGCCAGTCCCCGCCCTTGACCAGCACATCGGGTTTGAGCGCGAGGATCAGATCCAGCGGCGTATCGGCATCGAACCAGGTCACCAGTTCTACGCAGCCCAGTGCAGCCACCACAGCGGCGCGGTCGGTCAATGTGTTGATCGGGCGATCGGCGCCTTTGCCCAGGCGTTTCGCGGACGCGTCGTTGTTCAGTGCGACGACCAGGCTGGCACCCAGCGCGCGGGCCTGGGCAAGATAAGTGACATGTCCGCGATGCAGGATATCGAACACGCCGTTGGTAAACACCAGCGGTCGCGCGAGCTGTCTGGCGCGCGCTGCCAGGTCGGCTGGTGCGCAGATGCGTTGCTCAAATTCAGGGGTGGCGTGCATGAGGCCGCAGTCTACGCGGGCTCGCCTGCGGCGACAAACGCACGCTGCGCATACTGGTGGTAAACGCCCGCTTCAGGCGGGCGCGATTTCCTTGCGGAAGCGGTTGAGATCCTTCACCGACTCGAACTTGCGTCCGAACAGCAGCGACAGATTGTTCAGGATCACCGTGACCACTTTCTGCTCCCAGTCGCGGTCGAAGCGGATCTGCTCGTCCAGCCAGTGCTCCAGCCAGGAGGGATCGGGCAGTTTGCTCTGTACGGTGTCGTGCGGAAACAGCGCCTTGTTCACATGAAGGTTGGTCGGATGCAGCGGCTTGCCGCTGCGGCCGGAACTGGCCATCAGCACGCCGACCTTCGCAAAAGCCGTGCGCGCGGATTCGCCGACGGTGTTCAGCGCGCGTTTCATGTACTGCAGGTAGGCGCCGCCATGCCGCGCTTCGTCGCGCGAGATCAGGTTGTAGATATGGCGGATCACCGGTTCGGTATGCCATTGCATGGCGCAGCGGTACCAGTGATTGAGGCGGATCTCGCCGCAGAAATGCAGCATCAGCGTTTCCAGCGGCGGTGCGGGGTCGAACGTAAAACGCACTGCATGCAGTTCTTCCGGGGTCGGCGCAAACTCAGGGCGGAAGCGGCGCAGGTAATCGATCAGCACCAGCGAGTGCTTCTGCTCCTCGTAGAACCATACCGACATGAACGCGGAGAAATCGCTGTCGTGCTGGTTGTCGCGCAGGAACATCTCGGTCGCGGGCAGTGCCGCCCATTCGGTGATCGCGTTCATCTTGATCGTCATTGCCTGCTCGTCGGAGAGCAGCGCCCCGTCGAAGCTATCCCACGGGATGTCGTCGGCCATGTTCCAGCGGATGCGTTCCAGCGACTTGAAAATCTCCGGGTAAAGCATGTGGCTGGTGGTGACAAATTCGGTATTCGGTTGCATCGGACTCTCCTTGGCCCGGCGGGCGGTTGGATTGGGATTATGGTCAGGTGATGGTTGCAATTGTTATTCAGAATGATATGCGCATGGTGTCAGGACTGATTTCTTGTCAGGATCGCGCGTGCTCGACGCGCCAACGCTCCAGCGCATAACGCATGTCGTCGAAGGAGCGCAGCAGCAGCACACCCTGGGGTATTTTGCGGGCGCGGCTCAGCGCAGCACCGCCCCCCCAGACTTCGGTGGTTTGCGGCAGCAGGCCACGCAGTTCCTCCAGTCCGGCGAGTGCAGCGCTCTGGGTCATGGCACTGCTGAACGACAGGGCGACGACATCGACCTGATAGGCAGGCACGGCATTCTTGATGTCAATAATCGGTGTCTCGGTTCCCAGTGCGACACAGTTGGCGCCTTCGGCAGCGAGCACGGCCTCGACCATCAGCAGGCCGATGCGGTGTTTCTCGCCGGGCAGTGACGTCAGCAGCACGCGCGGCCCGTTGCCGAGGCCGGGCTGCGCGACGATGGCATTGCGCAGGATGTTCTGCACGTGCTCGGAGTACAGGTGCTCGTCAAACACCGCGATTCTGCCGGCCATCCAGGCCTCGCCGATCCAGTGATTAAGGCCGGCCACAGTTTCCGTAACGAAACGCAGCAAGCCCTGTTTCATCAGGGCCTGCAGCAATGCATTGCGGAAACCATCGATGTCATGGCGCACCAGCAGATCGAGAATAGCGGCGATTTCCGCCGGCGCCTCTTTCTCGCTGGCCTGCTCGGAGATCAGCTGCGACAGTTCGGCGGCGTCCTGATTGACGATCTTGCCGGGGCGATGGCCGCTGTCGATCAGCAGCCGCAGCAGCCGCAGTTTCTCCATTTGCGGCAGCGTGTAGAGGCGTTCGTCGTTGTGATCGCGCTCGGGTTTCGGGAAGCCGTAACGCCGCTCCCAGACACGCAGTATGTCCTTCGACAAACCGGTATCCCGTTCAACTGCGGCGATGTTGTACAGGGCTTCCTGCTGCGCTGAGTTAGTGTTCACTATCATCCTAATTCTGTCTTGGACAAAAATGGGTTTAATCGTTTAAAAATGGGCAATTTGCTCGTTTGAATGTATCTTTGACCTGGACATTATTGGTCAGGGGTTGGACAAAGTCAACCCGTGAGTTGCGCTGATCCGGCCAGGACGACGCGGCCATACCTCAGACCATTCGCTGCGCTGCCATAGACATCAAACGACGTTACCCAGGAGCAAAAACGCAATGAATGCACCGGAAAGACTGCCGCTGGCAGATGTACAGTCGATCGCAGATCGACGCAACATCTACATCAACCGTGTGGGCGTGAAGTCGTTGGTCCATCCGGTGCAGGTTCGCCGCGCGGACGGCGGAATCGTTTCGACGGTGGCCAGCGTGGACATGACCGTCGGCCTGTCGCCCGAGGTCAAGGGCACCCACATGTCGCGGTTTGTCGAGGTGCTGCAGCAGACCTGCGGTGTTGTGGATGCGACATCTTTCGGAGAGCTGCTGACTCGCATGTTGCAGCGGCTCGACGCTGACAGCGGCATGATTGAAATGCGTTTTCCGTATTTCATCAGCAAGCGGGCACCGGTGTCCGGTGTCGCGAGTCTGCTTGACTACAAGGTGGTGTTGCGTGCCGAGAAAATCGGCGCACAAGCGGTGTTTACGACTTCTGTTGCTGCGCCGGCGACCAGCCTTTGCCCCTGTTCGAAGGAGATTTCGGAGTACGGCGCGCACAACCAGCGCTCAGAAATCACCATCACGGTACAGGGCGATGAATCCATTCTCATCGAGGACCTGGCCGGCGTCGCCGAGCGCGAAGCTTCGTGCGAAGTTTACGGACTGCTCAAGCGTCCGGACGAGAAGTATGTGACCGAGCGCGCCTACGACAACCCGAAGTTTGTCGAGGACCTCGTCCGCGACATCGCGTTGCGGCTCGATGCCGACCCGCGCGTGCGGGTTTACACGGTCGAGGCGGAAAACTTTGAATCGATCCACAATCACTCGGCCTACGCTCTGGTCGAGCGGAGCAAATAGCCCGTGAGCCCGCGACAGCAAGGCCGCGGCAGACGCATTGCGGTGATCGGGTCCGGCATCGCCGGATTGTCCGCGGCATGGCTGCTGGCACGCGATCATGCGGTGACGCTGTTCGAGGCCAACGACTACCTCGGCGGCCACAGCCACACGGTTGACGTGTCCCTCGAAGGCATCAGCGCGCCGGTCGATACGGGGTTTTTGGTTTTTAATGACCGCACCTACCCGAACCTGATCGCGTTGTTCGATTATCTGGGCATCGAGTCGTGCGCCAGCGACATGTCGTTCTCTGTGCGCATCGAGGCGGAAAATCTGGAATGGGCCGGCAGCAACCTCGCGGCCCTGTTCGCGCAACGGCGTAACCTCGTCCGGCCCGCTTTCTGGGGCATGCTGGCCGACATCGTGCGCTTCAACCGCGAAGCCACGGTGATTGCGCGCGAGGGCCGCGGCACCGACTGCACGCTGCGCGAGTTCCTCGATGCCGGGCGCTATGGCCGCGCTTTTCGCGACTGGTACCTGCTGCCGATGGCCGGCGCGATCTGGTCGTGTCCGACTGCCGCGATGCTCGATTATCCGGCGCAGACCTTTTTCGCCTTCTGCGCGAATCACGGTCTGCTGCAGATCGCTGACCGGCCGCAGTGGCGTACGGTCATCGGTGGGTCACGCACCTATGTCGCACGCTTGGCCGCCGGCATTGACGACGTGCGGCTCAACACGCCGGTCGCGGGTGTCGCGCGGCGATCCGGACAGGTTTCAGTGCGGCTGCGCAATGGCGGCCACGAGACCTTCGATGACGTGGTGCTTGCATGCCACAGCGACCAGGCTTTGCGGCTGCTTGCCGACGCTGATGACGCCGAACGCGCAACGCTGGGGGCGATCCGTTATCAGGACAACACGGTGATCTTGCATACAGACCGGCGTTTCCTGCCGCGTGCGCGATCGGCATGGTCGGCCTGGAATTACCACGCTGACCGCAGCGCGGCGGCGCACCAGCCCGTCGGCGTCAGTTATCTCATCAACATGCTGCAGCCCCTGCCGTTCAGGCAGCCAGTCATCGTCACGCTGAATCCGGGTACGCTGCCACGCAGTGAGGCCATCATCGACCGCTACACCTATGCGCATCCGGTGTTCGATCTCGATGCAACTGCCGCGCAGGCACGATTGCCGCACCTGCAGGGCCGGCGCAACACCTGGTTCTGCGGTGCCTGGGCCGGATATGGGTTCCATGAAGACGGCCTGAAGGCGGGCATGGCCGTCGCCGCCGGTTTGGGCGTGGCCGCACCCTGGCAGCCGCAATCTTTGGTGCAGCCGCAAGTCCTTAAGGCGGCGGCGTGAGCGCGGATCGCGCACGGCTTTATTTCGGCTCAGTGATGCATCGTCGCATCGCTCCGGTCCGGCATGCCTTCCGCTACGGGGTGTTTTACCTGCGGCTGCGTCTGGATCAAATGCCCGCGCGCTGGCCTTGGCTCTTTTCGCATAACCGCTGGAACCTGTTCAGCTTTCACGATGCCGATCACGGTCCGAACGATGGCCGCGCGCTGTTGCCGTGGATACGGCAGCTGCTGCAGCAGCACGGGCTCGGATGCGCGGATGGCGCGATCTGGCTGCAGGCGTTTCCGCGCGTGCTGGGTTATGTGTTCAACCCCGTCAGCTTCTGGCTGTGTCATGACCGCCAGGGCGCGCTGCGCGCAGTGCTGGCCGAGGTCCGCAACACCTTCGGCGAGCATCACAACTACCTGGTCGCGCACCCCGATGGCCGGCCCATCACCGCAGGCGACTGGCTGACCGCACGCAAGGTGTTCCACGTCTCGCCGTTTTTTCCGGTCAGCGGGGATTACCGCTTTCGCTTCAACGACGCCGGGGCGCACTGCAACTTCCGCATCGACTACCTGGCCGCCGATGGCGCGCAGTTGCTGACTGCTGTCGGCGGTACTGCAAACCCGCTGCGCAGCGCGGTGCTGGCGTGGGCATTTTTCCGTTATCCGTGGATGACTCTGGGCGTGATTCTGCGCATTCATTACCAGGCGCTGCGCCTGTGGCTGAAGCGCGTGCCCTTTCATTCGAAACCACAACCTCCAGTAAAGGAAACAACCTGATGAGCAACACGCTGACCCACACCGGCCAATCCCAAGCCGAACCGGCCGCCGCACGATGGCTGTTCCGGCTACTGGAAAAACTTCAATGCGGCAGCATCGATGTGAACTGTCCCGACGGGCGCGAACTGTCTTTTACCGGGGAGCGTGCAGGCCCTCATGCGACGCTGGAACTCAGGGACTGGCAGGTGTGCGGGGATCTGCTCAGCCGCGGCGATATCGGTCTGGCCGAGGCTTTCATCGCAGGCCGCGCTGGATCGAAGGACCTGATGCAGCTGTTGTTGCTGGGCGCCCTGAACGAACAGGCGGTCGAGCAGGCCATACACGGCCGCTGGTGGGCAACGCTCGCCTATCGCCTGCGCCATGTGCTGCGCCCGAATTCCCGTAGCGGCAGTCGCAAAAACATCGAGGCGCATTACGACCTCGGCAACGACTTCTACAGTCTGTGGCTGGATCCGTCGATGACGTATTCATCAGCTCTGTTCGAAGGTGACACCGGGCGCAGCCTCGTTGATGCGCAGGCGGCAAAGTACGCGCGCATCCTGCGCGTGCTTGATGCCCGGCCCGGTGCTCACATACTCGAGATCGGCTGCGGCTGGGGCGGTTTCGCCGAATTCGCCGCGCGCGCGGGGTGCCGCGTCACCGGCGTTACCATTTCGCCGTCGCAGCTCGACTACGCGCAGCGACGCATTGCCGCTGCGGGCCTGCAGGACAGGGTGGAACTGCGGTTGATGGATTACCGTGATCTGGAAGGCCAGTTCGATCATGTTGTATCGATCGAGATGTTTGAAGCCGTCGGCGAAAGCTATTGGCCGGGTTATTTTGCCGCGGTGCGCGACCGGCTGCGACCCGGTGGCCGCGCGGTGGTGCAATCCATCACCATTGCCGAAGAGAAGTTCGAGCGCTACCGCAGCGGCACTGACTTCATCCAGCAGTATATTTTCCCCGGTGGCATGTTGCCCTCGCCCGGTCGTTTCAGGGCGGTTGCGGCAGAACAGGGACTTGCGGTGACGGAGATGCACGGTTTCGGGCTGGATTACGCCGAGACCCTGCGGCGCTGGCACACACAGTTCAATGCGGCGGCACTGCTGGTGCAGTACCAGGGATTTGATCAACGCTTCATGCGTACCTGGCAGTTTTATCTGGCGTATTGCGAAGCCGGGTTCCGGGCGCGGGCCACGGACGTGGTGCAGGCGGTGCTGACCCGTGCTTGAGCGGCTGCTGCTCACGGCCGCGTTGCTGGCTGCGTCGCCGGCGGTAGCGGCGAACCTTGCGGCGAACGTCATGGAACTGCCGCCGGCCGTGTGCCGCGCGCTGGAATCCTGTCGCATCGTCGGCCAGGGCACTTTGCGCTGGTGGGGCTTTCACGTCTATGACGCAGCCTTGTGGACGCGCTCGGGTCGCTGGCAGGCGCAGGCGCCGTACGCGCTCGACATCCGCTACGCGCGCCGCATCTCAGGGGCACAGCTGGCGGAGACCAGCGTCGATGAAATGCGACGCCTGGGGATCGGCGATGACGCGGTACGCCAGCGCTGGGGCGAAGCGATGCGGCGGATTTTTCCTGATGTGGCCCCGGGCAGCCGGCTGATCGGCGTCCACCGGCCGCAGCAGGGGGCGGTGTTCTATTCTGCCAGCGGGTATCTGGGGACGATCGACGATCCGGAGTTTGCACGGGGTTTCTTCGCCATCTGGCTGGATCCGCGCACGCAGGTGCCGGATCTGCGTACGGCGCTGCTCGGTCGAGATGAGTAACCTCAGTAAACGCGCGCTCGCTGCATACGCCGCGGCCGGGCTGCCGCTCGCCGCGGCGGCACTGCCGGTCTATGTACATGCGCCCAAGTTCTACGCCGAACTCGGACTCGATCTGGCCCTGATCGGGGCGCTGCTGCTGGCGGTACGCGTGCTCGATGCGGTCAGTGATCCGCTGCTGGGGCTGCTGGCAGATCGGGTGCCTGCGCGTCTGGGTGGCCGCAAAGCGATGCTGTCGGCGGCGGTGCCGGTGGTCGCCGCCGGCATGTACTTGTTGTTCCATCCACCGGCGAACGGGATTGCGCTGGCGCCCTGGCTAGCACTGTCGCTGGTGCTGGTTTATCTCGGACTGAGCGCGGCCAGCATCAGTTATTTCGCGCTGGGCAGCGCTTTGTCACATGACTATGCGGAACGCACGCGCATTACGGCGGCGCGTGGTGTCGCAGCACTGGCCGGTGTGCTGATGGCCGCCGCGCTGCCGGAACTGCTGGCGCGTGAGCATGGCGCCGTGGCCGGCATGGGATATTTCAGTGTGGCGTACGCGCCTGTGCTGCTGGGAGCTGTCGCACTGACGGTGCTGGTTGGTCCGCAGGCGCCGGCGATGCGCGGAGCGCAGAAGCTGCGACTCGAGGGCATGTTGCAGCCGCTGCGCAATGGCCGGTTCCGGCGGCTGGCGGCAGTTTTTCTGGTGAACGGTGTGGCCGCAGCAATTCCGGCAACGCTGGTGCTGTTTTATGTCGCGGATGTGCTGCGGCGGCCGGAGCTGACCGCGGTGTTCCTGGTGCTGTATTTCGTCTCCGGCGCTGCGGGCATGCCGGTGTGGGTGCGGCTGGCGGCAACGTTCGGTAAAGCGCGCGCCTGGCTGCTGGCAATGGCGCTGGCGATCGCGGCGTTCATCTGGGCGTATTTCCTCGGGCCTGGTGACGTGGCGGCGTTTGCCGTGGTGTGCGTGATGTCCGGCCTGGCGTTTGGCGCGGACCTTGCGTTGCCGGCTTCCATGCTGGCCGACGTCATTGACGATGACGAATCGCAGCAGGCGCGGCCGGATGGCGCCTATTTCGGCGTCTGGCATCTGCTGGAGAAACTGGCGCTGGCGCTGGCCGCGGGCATTGCACTGCCGCTGCTCCAATACCTGGGTTACGTCCCGGGAATTACCGCGGCTCCGGGTTCCGCGCTGCCGTGGGTGTATGCGTTGCTGCCCTGCATGATCAAACTCGCCGCGGTGAGCCTGTTGTGGTTTGCCGCACCGGAGCCGGCGCGGTCCGGTGTTCTTAAAGGAGAAGTGACGTGAAACGATTTCGTCTGTTGATCGCAATGCTGGCGCTGGTGCTGGCCGGTTGCGGTTCTGTGCCGGTGGAGCATTACCGCGGTGAGCGTCCGCAGCTTGACCTGCAACGCTATTTTGACGGCACCATCGATGCCTGGGGCATGTTTCAGGACCGCAGCGGCAAGGTGGTCAAGCGCTTCCAGGTGCGCATCGATGCGCGCTGGAACGGCAACGTCGGCACGCTCGACGAACACTTTGAATACTCGGACGGCACCAAGAGCCGCCGCGTGTGGACCATTACGCGGCTGGACGCGCACCGATACACGGGCACTGCCGCCGATGTGGTTGGCGAGGCGCAGGGCCAGGCCTACGGCAATGCGCTGCGCTGGCAGTACGTGCTCAAGCTGGAGGTCGACGGCAAGTCATATGAGGTGGACTTCGATGACTGGATGTATTTGATGGATGACGAGGTCATGCTTAACCGTTCCGCGATGAGTAAGTTTGGTATTTATCTGGGCGAAGTAACTTTGACTTTCCGCAAGCGCATATGAGCCTGAACCCGCAGATCCGCAACTGGCAGCACAAGCGCGTCTGGATCATCGGGGCGTCCAGCGGCATAGGCGCCGCTGTGGCGCGCCAGCTGCTTGCGCTGGGTGCACGCGTGGCGCTGTCGGCGCGCAGCGCCACGGATCTTGAGCGCATAGCGGCGCCGCACGGTGCGGCCGCGCTGGCGGTGCCACTCGATGTCACCGATGCCGCGGCGGTAGCGCCGGTGCTGCAACAGATCGTATCCTCCTGGGGCGGTGTCGATCTCGTGCTGCTGTGCGCCGGCAGCCACCAGCCGGTGCGGGCTTGGGAACTCGATGCAGCCGCGGCCCGCAGGCTCGTCGAGGTGAACCTGAACGGCGTAATCAACTGTCTGCCGCCGGTGGTCGCACAGTTGCTGGCGCAGCAAGCCGGCGGCGTGGGCGTAGTGTCCAGCGTTGCGGGTTATGGCGGCCTGCCCACAGCGCTGATTTACGGTGCAACCAAGGCCGCGCTGATCAATCTGGCAGAGACCTTGTATCTTGATCTTGCGCCCCGCGGTCTCGCGGTCTATCTGATTAATCCCGGTTTTGTCAGAACGCCGCTGACTGACAAGAACACGTTTCCGATGCCGGCGCTGATCAGTGCCGACGAGGCGGCGCAGGAGATTATCGCCGGGTTGAAACATGGCAGGTTCGAGATTCATTTTCCGCGGCGCTTCACGCTGTGGCTGAAAATACTGCGGTTGCTGCCCTATCGCTGGTATTTTGCGCTGGTGCGCAAAGGGACGGGTTTGTGATGCCTGAACGTGTTGATGCGCTGGTCCGGTACTTCGAGACGCTGACGCCGCAGTCCGTGGCAGAGCTCGCGCTGTTTTATGCGGAGGATTGCCGTCAAGGATCCTTTCAACGACATTCGCGGCAGAGACGAACTGCAGGTGGTGTTCATGCACATGTTTGACCAGCTAGATGCGCCGCGTTTTATCGTGCGCGAGCGGGTCGTCGATGCGCCGCGCGTGTTTTTGACCTGGGATTTCGAGTTCCGCTTCCGGCGCTGGGCACGGGACAAAACGCAGACCATACACGGCGGCAGCCTGATCACCTTTGATGCCGCCGGGCTGGTGACATCACATCGCGATTACTGGGATGCCGCGGAAGAGCTCTACGAAAAACTGCCCGCTGTCGGCATTTTGTTGCGCTGGCTCAAACGGCAGGGGCGCCCGCAGGCGCCCCTAAAGAAGTAATATAACTAATTGTTTTTATTAAT
>JBBKXO010000363.1:0-2879 GCA_037969525.1 Burkholderiales bacterium
CATGAAGTTGATAGCTTCGGGTGTCGCACGTTCGGCGGCGACAAACAAATCACCTTCGTTTTCGCGATCCTCGCTGTCGACGAGGATCACCATCTGTCCGCGTCTGACGTCGGGCAGCAACTGCTCAATCGTATATTCGCTAGTACTGCGTTCGCTGGATTTATGGTCAGACATGGCGCGGTCAATGACCGCAGACTGGCGGTATATCGTAAGTAGTTGATTTTATTGATATTTTTATCATTACATTACATCAGGCTCTGGCGGCAATCAGGCGCAGGAACTCGGCCCGGGTCACATCCTTGTTGAATTCGCCGGTGAACGCCGAGGTCGTGGCCACCGAATTCTGCTTCTGGATGCCGCGCATGATCATGCACATGTGCTGCGCTTCGATGACCACGGCTACACCCGCGGGATCCAGCGTTTCCTGTATGCAGTTGCGGATCTGTACGGTCAGCCGTTCCTGCACCTGCAGCCGCCGCGCGTAGGCGTCCACCACCCGCGGCACCTTGGACAGACCGACGATGCGGCCCTTGGGTATGTAGGCCACATGCGCCTTGCCGAAAAACGGCAGCAGGTGATGCTCGCACAGCGAGTACACCTCGATGTCGCGCACGATCACCATCTGCTGGTATTCCTCGGTGAACATCGCCGAGCGCAGGATTTCTGCCGGGTCGAGATCGTAACCGTGGGTCAGATACTGCAGCGCTTTGGCAACACGCTCCGGGGTTTTGAGCAGGCCTTCGCGATCCGGGTCCTCGCCGATGTCCTTGAGGACTTCGCGGTACTTGTCGGAAATTCTGCGGATGACCTCCGGGTTGTACTGGTCGGTCCTGGAGTAGCCGTCCATGACATTTTCTTCGCGCATGTTTTCTTCGCGCAGTTTGTCCCGCGGTTTGATTACCGTTTCTTTCATTGTGGTTTCACTTTCGCCAGCCGTTCGCGGATCGAGTGCGCAATGCCCGCCGCGTCCAGCCCGACGCTGGCCAGCTGCAGCGCCGGATCGCCCTGATCAATGAATCGGTCGGGCAGCCCCAGTTGCAGTACCGGCACCGTGCAGCCGTGTTTTTCCAGCGCTTCCAGCACCGCACTGCCGGCGCCGCCCATGATTACGTTTTCTTCGACCGTCACCAGCAGCGAGTGTTTTGTGGCCAACGCGCGCACCAGTTCCTCGTCCAGCGGTTTGACGAAGCGCATGTTGGCCACCGTGGCATCGAATTCATCGGCCACGGCCAGGCTTGGCGTCAGCATCGAGCCGAAAGCCAGTATTGCGACCCCCCCGGCACCTTCGCGGCGCACGACCGCACGACCCACCGGCAGCGCCTGCATGTCACGCTCGATGGCAACGCCCGGGCCGCTGCCACGCGGATAGCGCAAGGCGACGGGGGTGTTCATCTGGAATGCGGTATAGAGCATCTGCCGGCACTCGTTTTCATCGGCCGGCGTCATCACCGTCATGTTGGGCAGGCAGCGCAGATACGACAGGTCAAAACTGCCGTTATGGGTCGCGCCGTCGGCACCCACCAGTCCGCCGCGGTCGAGCGCAAAAATGATCGGCAGATTCTGGATCTGCACATCGTGGATCAGCTGGTCGTAGGCGCGCTGCAGAAAAGTCGAGTAAATCGCCACCACCGGCTTGTAGCCTTCGCAGGCAATACCAGCGGCAAACGTCACCGCGTGCTGCTCGGCAATGCCGACATCGAAATAGCGGCTGGGATGTTCCGCCGCAAACTTGACCATGCCCGAGCCTTCGCGCATTGCCGGTGTGATCGCCACCAGCCGCGGATCGCGCTCGGCCATATCGCACAGCCAGTCGCCGAACACCTGAGTATACGTCGGTTTGCCACCGGACTTGCCGCCGGTGATACCGCTGGTATGGTCGAACTTGGAAACGCCGTGATAGAGAATCGGATCGGCCTCGGCCAGCTTGTAACCCTGACCCTTGCGCGTGACCACATGCAGGAACTGCGGCCCCTTCAAGCGCTTGATGTTGTGCAGCGTCGGAATCAGCGCATCAAGATCGTGCCCATCAATGGGCCCGATGTAGTTGAACCCAAACTCCTCGAACAGCGTGCCCGGCGTCACCATGCCCTTGACGTGTTCTTCGGTGCGCCGCGCCAGATCACCCAGCACCTTTTCGCCCAGCCCCTTGGCTGCCGCATAAAAACGGCCGGACATCAGTCGAGCCAGATATTTGTTCAGCGCACCCACCGGCGGTGAGATCGACATATCGTTGTCGTTGAGTATCACCAGCAGGTCGACATCCATGTCGCCGGCATTGTTGAGCGCCTCGAAAGCCATGCCGGCGCTCATCGCGCCATCGCCGATGATGGCCACTGCATGACGCGGTTCACCTTTCAGCTTGGCCGCCACCGCCATGCCCAGTGCCGCGCTGATCGAGGTGCTGGAATGCGCGGTGCCGAAAGTGTCGTATGCCGATTCTTCGCGCCGCGGAAAACCCGACAGGCCCTGCCACATGCGCAGGCTCTTCATCGCTTCGCGGCGGCCGGTGAGGATCTTGTGGCCATAAGTCTGATGACCCACATCCCATACCAGTCGGTCATGCGGCGTGTCGAACACATAATGCAGCGCAATGGTGAGTTCGACCGTGCCGAGGTTGGACGACAGGTGGCCGCCGGTCTGGCTGACCGACTCCAGCAGATAAGATCGCAGCTCATCTGCCAGCCGCGGCAACTGGCTGCGTCCCAGCAGTCGCAGGTCGCGCGGCGCGGCAATCGACTTCAGCAAGTCGTACTTTGGCCTGGCCTGATCCCCCGCTCCCGTCATGGTCAATGTCCCGCACATGGCGCCATTGTCTCAGAACTTGCGCAATACGATGAAATCCGCCAATTGTGCGAGCCGTGCTCCGCGCTCGCCAAATG
>JBBKXO010000364.1:0-4639 GCA_037969525.1 Burkholderiales bacterium
GCGCTGGGCTCGGCCAATACGCTGCGTGGCGTGCAGGCGCGGCGCCCGACGATACAGAGTCTGGAGCGCAGCCTGCGCCGGCTCAAGGTGCCGCTGCACATGGTCAGCGGTGACGAGGACAACAACTGTCTGGAGCCCGGCGTATTTATCAAACGCGTGTGTCCGTCGGCGTGGCTGACCGTGGTGCCGAATACCGGCCATGCGGTGAATGTCGAGGAGCCGGATCTGTTCAACCGCCTCACTGCGGAATTTCTGGCGCAGGTCGATTCCGGGCGCTGGCGTCCGCGCGATCCGCGCTCGCTGGTGAAGTCGACGATGCAGCCAGGCAAGAAGTAACCGATGACTGTCACTCTGATCGAGAATTTCCGCGCGGTGTTCTACACGCCGTTCTATGCCGCGTTCGCGCTTAAGGCTTATGAAGCGGAAGGCGTCGATGTGCGCATGGAAACATCATCCGACGCATCAAAGACGCTGAGCGGATTGATTTCCGGCGCTGGCCAGGTGTCGTGGGGCGGACCGATGCGGTTGATGCATGCGCTGGATGATCATCCCGGCAGCGGTGTCGTGAGTTTTTGCGAAGTGGTCGGACGTGATCCGTTCTACCTGTTGGGGAGCGCGCCGAATCCGGGATTTGGCATGCGCGATCTGGTCGACAAGACGCTGGCGGTGGTCAATGAAGTGCCGACGCCCTGGTACTGCCTGCAGCATGATCTGCGGCTGGCGGGGATAGATCCGGCGGGTATGCGGCTCGCACCGGCGCGCAGCATGGCCGAAAACCTGGAGCGCCTGCGCGCCGGTGAGGTCGACGTAATTCAGGTTTTCGAGCCGCTGGCGCGCAATGTCGTTGATCAGGGCATCGGGCATATCTGGTATGCCGCGGCAAGTCGCGGCCCGGCGACATACACCACCTTCAACACCACGCGGCAATTTCTGGAGCGTGAGCCCGAAACGGCACTGCGCATGACGCGGGCCATGTACCGCACGCAGAAGTGGATCGCAGCGCACGACGCGCGGGCATTGGCTGTGGTTGTGGCAGATTATTTTGCAGATGTGCCGGTGGCGACGCTCGCCGCGTGTATCGACGGCTATAAGGCGGGCGGCGTGTGGAATACGAATCCGCTCCAGCAGCGCGCGGGTGTGGAATGGCTGCGGGACGCCATGCTGGCCTGCGGCGCGATCCGTACGCGTTTCAGCTATGAAGATCTTGCCGACATGCGCTTTGCCGAGCAGGTGGTACGCGAAGACCCGCCGGCCATGTGACGGGGCGTTCAGGTTCCAGTGCAGGTTCTAAATCAGGGCGATCAGTGCTGCGCCGGCAATGGCAATCACCATGGCCACGGCAAATATGATGCGGTCCGGGTTGTTCCAGAAATGACTACGGGCAGCGTCTGTATTTTTTAGCGTATCCGCCTGGGCCGAGTTCTGTGTTCCGGGTGCAGTCATTGCGGTAATCGCCTGCACCGCCTCCGCGGAGTCAAAAGCGCGGGATACATACAGCGGCGTAGTGGTTCCCCGAGTCATGAAGGTGCCGGATGCGGCATCCGAGCGGCGGGTCTGTTCCGCGCCTGCTTGCTTCGCAATGCGCGTGGCTTCTAATGCGGCCGTGGTCTCCGGATTGACGATTACCGTGGGTGTATCGAGCGGTATGTCCATCTTTGCAGTCTTTTCCGCTGCAGCAACCGGCGTCACCGGCGTGGATGAAGCCGGCAGTTGCTCAAGGCAGGTGCGCAAATCGGCTGCAATTTCCTGAGCGCTCTGGTAGCGGGCGTCGGGCTCTTTTTCCAGTGCCTTGGCGATGATCAGATCGAGCATGCCCGGCAGCGAACGGTCTACTGAACTCGGCGGGGCCGGT
This sequence comes from Burkholderiales bacterium, assembly GCA_037969525.1. Taxonomy (GTDB): domain Bacteria; phylum Pseudomonadota; class Gammaproteobacteria; order Burkholderiales; family SG8-41. Next base: position 1,853 of record JBBKXO010000364.1, read on the forward strand.
GTCGCCGTCGCAATATTGTGCATGAGCCCGGTGATGGTGGCTGCGGAAAACGGCGCTGTCCCTGATACCAACTCGTAAATGATGATGCCCAGGGAAAAAATATCGGACCGGTGATCAGCGCGCAGCCCGGTGACCTGCTCGGGTGACATGTATTTGGGTGACCCGAGCATGGTGCCGGCCTGTGTCTGAACTTCCGATATGCGCAGGCGCGCAATGCCGAAATCCATGATCTTCGCGTGCCTGCCGCGGAGGATCATGACGTTTGCCGGTTTGATATCGCGGTGGACGACGTCATGTTCGTGGGCGTAAGCCAGCCCCTCGGCCACCTGTGCGGCGATATCCAGGGCGAGTGCCAGCGGCACGCGGCCGCGCATCATGAGTTCGCGCAGTTCAACGCCGTCCAGATATTCCATCGCCATGTAGGCGATGTCGCCTTCGCGCCCGATGTCATGAATGGTGATGAGATGGGGATGGTTCAGCCCCCCCGCGGCCTTGGCCTCCTGATTAAAACGAGCCTCGTATTCGGCACGCTCGTGCATATCCGCAGACATGATGATGGTTTTGATGGCGACCGCGCGGTTGAGCAGGGGATCCTCGCCGCGATAGACGACGCCCATGGCGCCGCGACCGAGCTCGGCGAGTATTTTGTAGCGTCCCAGTTGCGTGATCGTCGGTTCGGTCATCAGAAACCTATGCCCTTGCGCAAACTGCGCCAGCCTTCGCGCGCGTTTTCACGCAGGCTCTTGTCACCGCCCCGGGGGGCGGTGCCCTTCGCAACGAACGTGTGTGCGACAGTCAGCTGCTCGGCTGCGGCAGGCTTGATTTCGACTTTCAGTGGCGGGAACTGGCCATTGCGGATCTCGATGGTGTGCAAACCCGGGCTGACTTCAAGTCGCTTGAGCGGCGGCGAACTGCCTTTGAACACGCCGTCCACGTAAACATCACCGCGGGGCGTGATATTGAATTCGATGACTGCCGGTGCCGGCTGCAGCCAGCCACTGTGCAAAATCTGGCGCGCCACTGCACCGAGCACAAGTATTCCACCGAAGGCCAGCACGCCCGCCATCAACAGGCGTTTGCGTCGTGTCTGCGCTGCACGCTGATCGAGGGTGTATATCTTGTGAGTGCGTACCTGGGCATCAGTGTGCTGGCCGGCCGGTCCGAGGCGGGCGGCAGTGTCAGGCGATTCTGCACGCAGCGCTTCATGAAACGGTCCCGAAGCGATCATGCGGCCTGGTGCCGCAGCCTGGGTCATGGTCATGGCTGCGTTGATACCGTCGCCGACCAGTGCCGGGCCGCGTTTGTCGTCATTCACCGTGGCGACAGGTCCGTAATTGATGCCTATGCACAGCGGCAGTGTTGCGGCCCCGGATTGCAGTCGCTCGGCGAGCTCGAGTGCAGTGCGGCAACCGGTCAGCAGCGCCACTACGAAACCCTGCGGGGCATCCAGAACAACGCGCTGTGATACTGGAACCGGTTGCAGTGCGCCGTGCAGCAGTTCCTCGATTTGTGCCCTGAGCTGCCCTTGCTCAGTGACAGTCCGGCGAGTCAAGTCGTGGACAGCCAGCGCAATGACACTGACCAGTACGGGGGCGGCGGTGGGTGCAGCAACATCATTCACGGCGATGTAATCTCTTTTGCGAAGTGCACCGCATCTGGCATGCAAACACCGGGCAGGGTACCATGGTTGCCGCAGCAGTGGTGCATGTCATCCTGTTTGCGGCAGCATTGTTATGTAAACTTACTGGTAGTGTAGAGAAGAAGGTCGCCGGCTATCAAGGCCATCAATCAGGGATGACGGCACTACGCGGTTCGATGTGAAGCGCGCTGTGCTCTGTCCCCATGAATTCGGAGGAGCTAATGACCAGGTTTTTCGTGGAAGGCACGACCGGCGGGCAGCTCGCCGATGACAATGTGCGTCGTATCGGCACGTTCGATACGCGCGACGAAGCCATCGCGTGCGCAAAACGAACCATCGATTCATTGCTGCTTCAGCAGTACCGGCCGGATATGGTCCCTCGCGATCTGCTTGCCCGCTATCATCTGGCCGGTGAGCATCCGACCATATTTCAGGATGACGATGCAACCATGAATGTCTCGGGATTCAATGCGCTGCAATACGCCAAACAGCGCTGCCAGGATTACTGCGGCAAGACAGACGCATAGGCGAAATCCGGATTCGGCGGATGCAATTTCGCGACGTGGCTGGCACGAAACAATCGGACAGACCAGACCAAGCTAACGCTGTCCGGGTTTCTTCCCGGGTTGTCTGATCTCGAGATCCATCCGCAGCCGCAGTGATTCCGGGCCGTTTGTTATGACGGTCTGGCGCGTGTTTGCAGCGGGCGCTGCCTGATCCTGACCTACCCATACGATTCCTATCCCTGCCCCGACCAACAAGGCGATGCCGACAAAGCCGATCGCCAGCGGCCATGGCAGGCTTGCCGGAGTACGGTAAGGCGATGTAGTTTTTCGGCTGGTCGCATGAGCCGCGGCCTGCTGTTGTGCATCGTGCAATGCCCGTGACTGCTGGTGTGCCAGATGCTGTGCGGTTGCCAGGCGCTCGGCCTGGGCAGTCGCGATGTGCTCCGCTTCCAGACGCGCCTTCAGGCGGGATTGCAGTGCTTGCTGCCGCGTCGTCAGTTCCCGGGCCTTTTGTTCCGCCTCGGCCTGTGCGCGGGTGAGGGCGCGCGCGGCTTTTTCAGCAGCGGCTCCCGCTTTTTCTTTTTCGCTCAGGGCCTGCGCAGCTTTTTCATGGGCGATGACGGTGGCTCGCGCGGCCTGGGT
>JBBKXO010000365.1:0-4595 GCA_037969525.1 Burkholderiales bacterium
TTCCGCTCGGGGAAACAGGATATGGCGGCATGGGCCAAGCAGAAACGCGGCGTCAATGCCGGAAAATCCTGGATCAAGGTCAAGGTCGATGCGGTCAGCATGTTCCTCTATCCGGGCGACGATAATCTTGCCGTTGTGACCTTCGACCAGGATTACAGCAGCAGCAATATCAGCAATAAAATGCGCAAACGCCAGTATTGGCAGCGCGAGGACGGTGCCTGGCGCATCGTCCACGAAGGCGCTGCCTGAGCAACGGCAGCCCCTGGAAATCCACTTAACCCGTTGTTTTTATTGAGAATTAAATGATACATTTACGTCTGTTTGCATTACTGTTTGCGCTGTTGATAACGCCCACAGCCCTCGCGGCGAACCCCAAAGTGGAAATGAAAACCACGCTGGGCACCATCGTCATCGAACTGTATCCGGAGAACGCGCCGAAAACCGTCGAAAACTTTCTCCAATACGTCAAAGACGGCTTTTACGACGGCACGATATTCCATCGCGTGATACCGGGCTTCATGGCGCAAGGCGGCGGATTTACACCGAATTTACAGCAGAAACCGACGCGCCCGCAGATCCGTAATGAAGCCGGCAACGGCCTGCGCAACGCCACGGGTACGCTGGCCATGGCCCGCACCGCAGATCCGCACTCGGCCACTGCGCAGTTCTTCATCAATGTCAGTGAAAATGATTTCCTCGACTACAAGTCACCTGATGACAAGGGCTATGGCTACACCGTGTTCGCCCGCGTATCCTCTGGCATGGAAGTCGTGCAGAAAATGATACAGGCACCCACGGCTACGGTCGGTCCGCACCAGAACGTGCCGCGCCAGCCCATCCTCATCGAACGCGCGCGGCTGCTGGGCGCCCCGGCGAAACCATCCAAATAACCCGTACTGCAAGGAATTACCCATGATCAAGCTGCACTCCAATCACGGAGTCATCTCCCTGGAACTCGACGCCGCCAAGGCGCCTGATACCGTCGCCAATTTCACCCAGTATGTGAAGGACGGCCACTACACCAACACCATTTTCCACCGCGTCATCGACGGCTTCATGATCCAGGGCGGTGGTTTCGAGCCGGGCATGAAACAGAAGCCGACACGTAAGCCGGTGCAGAACGAGGCCAACAACGGCCTGAAAAACGACCTCTACACCGTCGCCATGGCACGCACCTCGGAGCCACATTCGGCCAGCGCCCAGTTCTTCATCAACGTCGGCAAAAATGATTTCCTCAACCATACCGCGCCCACCGCGCAGGGCTGGGGCTATTGCGTATTCGCCAAGGTTGTCGACGGCACTGATGTCGTCGACAAGATCCGCAAGGTCAAGACCGGAAGCAAGGCCATGCACCAGGACGTCCCGGCGGAAGACGTCATCATCGAAAAAGCCGAAGTCGTCTGAGCCTGGCCACGCGGAGCACTCCGCTACGCATGCACAGCCTGCTCATCTCTGACATGCATCTCGCGGCCGAACGGCCGCAGATGGTCGAGCAGTTCCTCCATTTCACTGCAGAAATCGCCGTCCACGCCGCGGCTCTGTACATCCTCGGTGACGCGTTCGAATTCTGGATCGGTGACGACGACCGCGATGACCCGCTGGACGCAGCCGTCGCCGGGGCGCTCAGTCCGCTCGCCGCCCGGGGTGTGCCGGTGTTCCTGATGCAGGGCAACCGCGACGTGTTGATGGGCAATGATTTCGCGCGACGCTGCGGGGCCACGCTGCTTGAGGATCCGCTGCTGCTCGATCTTCATGGCACGCCGACGCTGCTGACCCACGGTGACGCGCTGTGCACCGATGACGCCGATTACCAGCGTTTCCGCGATTACGCCCGTGATCCGGCCAACCAGGCGCGCTTCCTTGCCCAGCCACTGGCAGCCCGGCACGAGCAGATGCGCGGCATGCGCGCCCAAAGCATCGCCAGCAAGCAGCAGAAATCGGAAACCATTATGGACGTAGCGCCAGCCGCAGTGGAAGACCTGCTGCGCCGCCACGGCTACCCGCGCCTGATTCACGGCCACACCCACCGCCCGGCGCGACACACTCACGTGGTTGACGGACATACCTGCGAGCGCTGGGTGCTCAACGACTGGTATGAACGCGGCGGCTATCTGCGCTGCGATGCCCAGGGCTGCGCCCCGGTACTGCTCTAGCCGGACGAAATCGAAGCGGCTGCCTGGAGCAACGTCAGACCTGCGCCAGTGCCTGCGTGAAATCCTCAACCAGATCGTCGATATCCTCGATGCCGATCGACAGCCGGATCAGTGAGTCCGCTATGCCCATCTCGGCTCGGCGTGCCGGCCCCATCTCCCAATAGATGGTGTGAGCGACCGGAATCGCCAGCGTCCGGTTGTCCCCGAGATGGCTGGATGAAATCACCAGCTGCAGCCGGTTGAGGAAATCGAAACAGTCGATGCCGTCTTTCAGTTCGATGCTCATCAATGCACCGTAATTCTTGAACAACTCACCGGCCAGTTTGTGTTGCGGATGATCCTCCAGCCCCGGATAATAAACCCTCGTGACCTTGGCATGTGTTGCGAGCAAACGGGCCAGCTGCAGCGTATTGGCGGCTGAGCGCTCCATCCGCAACGCCAGAGTTTCGGCACCGACGGCAATGCGGTGGGCGACCTCGGCGGCCAGCGTGCTGCCCACGTCACGCAATCCCTTTTTGCGGATCTGCAAAACACCCCACATGGCCGCAGCAGCGCTCTTGTAATTGTCGTAGATGTTCGGGTAGCCCTTCCAGTCGAACAGGCCGGTATCGGTCACAGCACCACCCAGCGCGTTGCCGTGGCCGCCGATGTATTTGGTCAGGGAGTTGATGACCAGCCCGGCCTGCACCTGCTTCGGCCGGAACAGATAGGGTGAAGTCATGGTGTTGTCGACCACGTAGAGCAGGCTGTGGCGGGCGCACAGTTCACCGATGCGCGCCAGATCGGCGACCTGGGTACGCGGGTTGGCAATGGTCTCCACGAACACCAGCCGGGTGTTGGGACGCAGCGCCCGCTCCACCTCGTCCACGCGCGTTGCATCCACATAGCTGATTTCGCAGCCGAGTTGTTCCAGGGTGCCGAACAGACTGTTGGTATTGCCAAACAGATATGAGCTCGACACGATGTGATCGCCACTGCGCAGCAAGGCGATAAAGGTCGATGCGATCGCCGCCATGCCCGTTGAAAAACAGGCCGTCGCGATCCCGTCCTCCATTTTGCTGATCTTCGATTCCAGTGCGGTCGTGGTGGGATTACCCTGCCGGCCATAGGCGTAGCCGGCCAGCTCCCCCTTGAACACCTTCGCCAGGTCGCGGGCATCCGGATAGCCAAATGCAACTGCGGCATGCATGGGCTTGTGCACGGAAAAATGTTCGATCGGCGATTCCAGGTCGGAATGCAGGATCGTCGTGGTAAAGCCACTCTTCATGATCTAGCTCCATCAAACAAAAAACCCGATTCAGCTTGATGCTAAACCGGGTTGCCCTCGCTTTAGCCGTATTTGTTTTGACATCCGGCCCGATGCATCACTCATTCAACACAGAGTCATCATCGAATCGGCGGCGCCCGCAAGCTGAATCTTCAAATCGGCGCAGCAGGAAGACTACAGCACGACTACTGCGGGCGTCAAACCCGGCGTTTACCGGCCACCAGGTCGGCCATGGCGCCGGCCTGCGGGTCAGCTATCTGCGCCAGACCCTCGATCACACCGGCACGATCAGCATCCACCCGGTTCTGGCTGACTTTCCACTTGCCCTCCAGCCGTGCAATCGGAATTTCGATGCCGACGATGGCCGCCAGTACGCGCTCTATGTAATCCGCCGGCGCATCAGTTATGCCCCATGGCTGCGGCCGGCCACCTTCCTGCTGCGCAGTCAGGCGTGTAACCAGGTCTCGCACCCAATCGCAGTCATCATGCACGATCAGCGGTCCATAGGCATGCACCACCGCGTAATTCCAGGTCGGCACCACTTTGCCGGTTTCGCGCTTGCTGGGGTACCACGACGGCGTCACGTAGGTTTGCGGCCCCTGAAAAATCGCCAGCGCTTCACGGTCTTCATGTGCCTGTCGCCACAGCGGATTGGCGCGGGCCACGTGACCGCGCAGCGTGCCCTGCGGAGTGGGCAGGGGATCAATCAGCAGTGGCAGGTGATTGGCTTCCAGCTTGCCACCGGCGTGGGTAACCAGTGTTGCCAGGGGATGGATGCGTACCAGGGCATGCATCACGTCGATGCGATCTTCCCGGAACGCCGCAACCTCGTACATGTGAAGGGTAGCGAGTCGGCCGGGGTGCGCCTAGTCGACGAGTTCCAGCGCGAGATCGAGTTGCGTGGCCGCCGTGGCGGCCTCAGCCCTGTCGCCGTCACGGCGCTGCGCCTCGACACCATCGAGATAAGCCTGGGTCACATCACCCGTGATGTACTGGCCACTGAAACAGGATGTCTCAAAATTGGTGACGGCGGGATTGACACTGCGCACGGCATCAATCAATGCATCAAGATCCTGGTAGATCAGCGCATCGCAACCGATTTCGCGCGCGATCTCTTCGTCCGTCCGTCCGCTGGCAATGAGTTCATCGCGCGTCGGCATATCGATGCCGTAGAC
>JBBKXO010000366.1:0-4137 GCA_037969525.1 Burkholderiales bacterium
ATATATCTCGACGATTATTCGATATCGGATCCGTTGCCTGCTGAGGCGCTGGCCGGGCTGAAACAGGCGCAGAAAATCCTCGGCTGGGCCAAGGAAGACCGCGAAGCGGAGGCTGAACGTGAACGGGTTGCGAATGCGAAAGCTGCCGCACAACCCGTGATTGCGGATTCGGCCACTGATGCACCTGAGCTTGAGGTTGCCCAACCCGCAGCGGTCGCCGCGAAACAGGAATCACCAGACGACGGAACGCAAAACACGTAGACTGCGGCGTCATTCGTCAACTCCCGGGAAGTTCATGCGTCACAAGACATTGCTGTGCAATTGCAACCGGACGATGCAGATCGAGGGCAAGGCTGTAGCTCGCGGTCTGGGCGTCGAGGATCTCCAGACGGTGCAGAGTGAAATGTGCCGTCGCCATCTGGCGGCATTCGAGACTGCGGTCAAGTCCGGCGATGATCTGCTGGTGGCGTGTACCCAGGAGGCGCCGCTGTTTACCGCGCTGCACGAGGAACTCGGCGGAACCGGCGCCATCCGCTTCGTCAATGTGCGCGAGACGGCCGGCTGGTCGGATGAAGGCAAACAGGCTGCGCCAAAAATGGCGGCGCTGCTGGCGGCCGCTGACGTGGCCGATGCCGAGCCGGTCACCACAGTGAACTACGAAGCCGGCAGCGAGTTGCTGATCATCGGCCCCGCTGCGGCAGCACTGGCGTGGGCTGAGCGGCTGTCAGAGCAGTTGTCCGTGACTGTGCTGATTACCGATAACGGGCGGGGTGCGGAATTGCCGGTGGAGCGCCGCTATCCGGTGTATTCCGGACGGGTGACTGCGCTGAGCGGTTATCTGGGCGAATTTACCGTTGGCTGGGCGCAGCACAATCCGATCGATCTGGAAGCCTGCACCCGCTGCGGCGCCTGCGTGGCCGCCTGTCCTGAGCACGCGATTGACTTCAGCTACCAGATCGATATGGACAAGTGCAAGGCGCATCGCAAATGCGTCACCGCCTGCGGCACCATCAACGCCATCGATTTCGAAAGAAATTCAGAGACGGCGGCGCGTGAGGACCGCTTCGACCTGGTGCTGGATCTGGCGGAGACGCCGCAAATCAAATTGCATCAGCCGCCGCAGGGCTATCTGGCGCCGGGGCGCGATCCGCTGGAGCAGGCGCTGGCCGCAGCGAAACTGACGCAACTCATCGGCACCTTTGAAAAGCCGAAATTCTTTGTCTACAAGGAAAAAATCTGCGCCCATTCGCGCTCGGAAATCGTTGGCTGCAGGCTGTGCATCGATGTCTGCTCTACCGGTGCGATCAGCAGTGTCATCAAGGAAAACCGCGTCGCGGTTGAACCCCATCTGTGCATGGGGTGCGGCGCGTGTGCGACGGTATGCCCGTCGGGCGCGATGACTTACGCTTATCCCCGCGTTGCCGATGTCGGCGCGCGGTTGAAAGTCGCGCTCAAGGCGTACGCTGCCGCGGGAGGAAACAATCCGCGGCTGCTGTTTCACAACAACACGGACGGGCGCGAACTCATCGCGCAACTGGGGCGGCGCGGGCGGGGACTGCCGGCCAACCTGATCCCGATTGAAGTGCTGCATGTAGCGGCCATCGGCTTGGATCTGATGCTGGGCAGCATTGCGCTGGGCGCGGCCCAGGTGGTCGTGCTGGCGGCAGGATCCGAGGCGCCTGAATATGCCGAGGCTACAGGCCGGCAGATGGCGCTGGGCGAAGAAATTCTCGCCGGTTTTGGTCACGCCACGGGGCGTCTGCACTGGCTGGCCGCTGAAGACGTGCAACAGGCCGAACGGTTGATCTGGGCGCTGAAGGCGCCACCGTCCATCAAGGCGGCAAGCTTCAATCTGACGAATGAAAAGCGCAGCACGCTGGACTTCGCCTTTGACCATTTGCGCAGTCAGGCGCCTGCACCTGTGGAAATCATTGCACTGAAGTCGGGCGCACCATTTGGTGGCATTGCGGTAGATGCTGCTAAATGCACGTTGTGCATGGCTTGCGTGGGCGCGTGTCCGGAAGGCGCTTTGCTCGATTCCAAAGAAGCGCCGGCACTGCGTTTCATAGAGCAAAATTGCGTGCAATGCGGATTGTGCGTACGCACATGTCCGGAACAGGCGCTGGCGCTGCAACCCAGGCTGTCATTATTGCCACAGGCGAAGCAACCGCAAACCATAAATGAAGCGCAGGTTTTTGGCTGCATCAAATGTGGAAAACCGTTTGGAACCAAGCAGATGGTGGACAACATGTTGAACAAGCTTGGAAAGCATTCGATGTTTGCACAACCCGGCGCACTGGATCGCATCAAGATGTGCGCGGACTGCCGGGTGATCGATCTTCTGGAAAATTCGACGCACGGCAACATCAGCGATCATTAATGTTTTATGTTTTCATGAAATGTTTTTGGCGGAAAAATTGGAGTTTTTGCCCAAAGAAACATAAGATAAGCAAATAGGTAATATTTCACATTTAATGACAGCATTAATGACAGCAACTATAGAAAAACAGGCTGTCAGCACGGCGCCGGTGGCCGTGGCTGAGGAGAACGGGGTCCGGGCGGCTCTGTACGGTACGCTTGCCCATCTGTTTATCGGCAGTCCTTCGGCTGAACTGTTGCGCCAAGTCGCAGATGCGGGACAAGTGCTGGCCGATGATGATTCGCCGCTGGTGATGGAGTGGGGTGCCTTGAGGCAGACCGCCCGCGCGGCCGATGTGACCGCAGTGCGCGGTGAATACGACGAAGTTTTTCTGAGCACCGGACGCCCCCTGGTGTCGCTCTATGCTTCCAGCTACATGGCGGGTCAGCAGGGCAGCCAGCTGCTGGCCGAGTTGCGCGAAGATCTGGCACAGATCGGCTACCAGCGTGCCGAGGAGAGCACCGAATACGAGGATCATCTGTCGGCGTTGTGTGACGTGATGCGCGGACTGGTGGCCGATGAGGCAGAGACGGCGGACGGGTTTGATAAACAAAAACTCTTCTTCCGGAATTACCTCGCCCCCTGGTATGGCCGGGTCTGCGAAACGATATGCAAGACGGAACAGACGGTTTTTTACCGTTCCGTTGCCAAATTTTCCAATGTGTTTTTTACCAACGAAGCTGAATATTTCGAGTTAGCCTGAAGGAGATCATGACCATGAGCGCCAAGATGAGTCGTAGAAAATTCCTCGCTGCTGTCGGTGTAGGCGGAACTGCCGCTGCTGTGGTGGTTGCGTCAAAAATGGACGGTGAAACCTTAACCGGCAAAGCGCAGAGCACGCCGCAGGGCAAGGGCTACCAGTTAACCGCGCACGTGCGCCGCTATTACGAAACCACCAAGGTTTGAGGAGGCCGCCATGTTACTGACCAGGAAATCCACACAGACGACGGCTGCGCCGAATCGCCTTGCGCGCGGTGCTTCCGCTTTCCTCGGCAACACCATAGACCGCCGGGCGTTTCTGAAACGCAGCGGCTTTGCTGCCGGCGGCGCTGCAGTGCTGTCGCAATTGCCTTTTTCAATGATGCGCAAGGCCGAAGCTGCGGAGAAACCCGCGGGCGGCAATGTCGAAGTCAAGCGCACGGTATGCACACACTGTTCGGTAGGCTGCGCAATAGACGCCGTGGTACAGAACGGCGTATGGGTGCGCCAGGAACCGGTGTTCGATTCGCCGATCAACCTCGGCGCGCACTGCGCCAAAGGGGCGTCCATCCGCGAGCACGGTATTCATGAGCATTCACATCGCCTGCGTACACCGATGAAGCTGGTCGGCGGCAAGTGGGAGAAGGTTTCCTGGGATCAGGCGCTCAATGAAGTTTCGCAGAAGCTGCTGGCTCTGCGCAAAGACAAGGGCGCTGATTCGACGATGTGGATTGGCTCCTCCAAGCACAACAATGAACAGTCCTACCTGTTCAACAAGTTCGTCGCCATGTTCGGCACCAACAACATGGATCACCAGGCACGCATCTGCCATTCCACCACGGTGGCAGGCATTGCGAACACCTGGGGTTATGGTGCGATGACCAACTCCTACAACGATGAACAGAATTCCAAGTGCATCCTGTTCTTCGGCAGCAATGCGGCGGAAGCGCATCCGGTGTCGATGCTGCACACGCTGCATGCCAAGGAAAACGGCGCCAAGGTGATTGTTGTGGATCCGC
>JBBKXO010000367.1:0-16033 GCA_037969525.1 Burkholderiales bacterium
ATCACTGCAATGTAGGCTGCAAGGTTCTTGTAGCGGGCAAAAGCGATGCCGCGACCGCGCTCACCATCGCCTTTTTCATTGGGCTGCCACTTTGCCAGCTTCGCCACTTTCTCGAGCACGGCCTTCGCCCGCGCATCCTTCAGATGGCGCAGCCGGAACTCCAGCGGATCAGCTCCCGCCGCCGCGGCCAGTTCATCCATGAAACATTCGATGGCGAAAGCGTTGGCAAATCCGCCCAGCGCGCGCATTGCGGAAGTACGCAGCGGCGACTGGCGGATCAGATGGTTGGTGACTTTCTGGTTGGGAAAATCGTAGAGCGGTATCGCGTTGCGATGGCTGCCGCCGCCGGGCAGCGGCGGATTGCCGGGCTTGGCTGCCGGAAACGGTTTTTCGAGATGCCAGGCTGCCGTCAGATTGACGCCGCCCTTGCCCCCGGGCCGCGTGCTGTGGGCATGGCTCCACAGTTCGTGCCCCCAGTTGATGATATTGCCCCTGGCGTCGAGTGACGCGTTCATATGCATCACCATCGGCGAGCTGAACGGCTCCCACGCAAATTCATCCTCGCGCATCCACTGCACACGCACCGGCTTGCCGGGCACCGCACGTGCCAGCAGCGCCGCATCCAGCGTCACGTCGTCCGCTGCATTGTGGCCGTAACAGCCGGCACCCTCGGCATGGGTGATGACGATGTCACTGTCTTTCATGCCCAGCACCTGCGCCATGTCTCCGCGCAACGGATAAATGCCCTGGGTGTGGGACCATACGAGCAGCTTGCCGCCATCCAGGTGCGCAATCGCGCACGATGGTGCGAGCGAGGCATGGGCGACGTACGGTTTTGTGTATTCAGCGCTGAATTGTTGTGCACCCGCAGTCGCAGGATCACCCTTCTCGCTGATGACTTCGGTTTCAGCAGTCAGCGTCAGCAGATGGCGCGGATCGTTGGCAGGCAGCGGCTCACCCTGACTCCACTCTGCAATACGCGCCAGCCGCCGCTCGGCACGTATCGCCTGTTCCTCACGTTCAGCAACGACGCCGAGAAAACTGCCGTCGCGCACGACGGCAACCACACCCGGCATTTTTTCCACTTCGCTGAGGTCGATGGCTTTCAACCGTGCCCGCGGTCCCGGCGGCCGCGCAATGCGTCCGTGCAGCATGCCGGGCAGCAGCATGTCCTGCACATAGGAGGGCCGGCCCGTCACCTTGCCGGGGATATCCACGCGTGACAGCGACGTGCCCACCACCACATGTTCGGCCGGCATCTTGGCAATCACGTCGACATTCGATTCGCGCTCCAGCAGATCGGCGGTGGCAAGTTCCCAGTACGGCACCGAGCCGCCGCTGCGCGCGGAGACCACGCCGTCCTCCACCGTCAGCTGCTCCAGCGTCACACCGAGTTTATGTGCAGCGCGCTCGAGCAGCAGGCCGCGGGTTTCGGCGGCGGCATGCCGGAGTGCCAGGCCGCTATCCTGTATCGAGCGACTGCCGGAGGTGATGCCTTCGTCGGGACTGGAAGCCGTGGTTGCCGGCAACAGGCGGATGCGTTCAACGCTGATGTCGAGTTCCTCGGCCACCACCTGCACCAGCGCAGTCAATATGCCCTGGCCGATTTCGACCTTGCCCGGCGTCACCGTCACCGTGCCGTCACTGTTGATGCGCAACCAGCGGTCGAGCCGGCGGTTGGTTTCGAGACTGCCCGGCAGTTTGCGTGCTGCGACTTCCTTGTTCTCGGCCATGATCAGATACTTTCCAAAAATTGAATGTCCATGTTTCTGAACAAACCCGCCAATTAGTCAACGCTCATATCAGCAACGGTCAAAAGCGTGCGCTCAGTCGCTACGCTCCCAACGCGCCGCTCCTCACTTCGCCAACAAGCCCTAGCTCCTCATTTCTTTGGCGGCGCGTTTGATCGCGCGCAGGATGCGGCCGTGTGTGCCGCAGCGGCACAGATTGCCTTCCAACGCCTTGCGGATGTCCGCATCCTGCGGATCGGGATTGGCATCGAGCAGCACTTTCGCGGCCATCAGGATGCCGCTGGCGCAATAACCGCACTGCGCAGCCTGCTCGTCGATGAAGGCGCGCTGCAGCGGATGCAATGCGGCGTTCGTAACCAATGCTTCGACCGTGGTGATTTTTTTTCCGATCACGGCCGATACCGGCACGTCACAGGATTGCACGGCCTTGCCGTCGATGATCACCGTGCAGGTACCGCATTGCCCGATGCCGCAGCCGTAGCGCGTGCCGACCAGTCCAAGGTCGTTACGCAGGGCGTAGAGCAGCGGAGTTTCAGCGTCGGCCTGCACCTCGCGGTCCTTGCCATTCACATACAGAGTCAGTGTCATATTAAAATATTCAATTAAAACAACTAGTTACAATCAATCCGGCTTGCCGTTGCCGGCGTCTCGGCCTATACTTCGCTTTCACCCTCTACCATCGTTTACTGCATGTCCGAAGGCACTGACATCGACGCCATAGAAGCGCGCATCGCCGAGCTGAAACTCGAACACCGCGACCTTGACGACGTGATCGAGCGACTGGCGCAAACGCCGGTACTCGATCAGTTACAACTGCAGCGACTGAAGAAACGCAAACTGCTGGTCAAGGATCAGATCAACGTGCTCGAGCGTCAGCTCACGCCCGACATCTCCGCCTGATCCACTGTCGTTTCATCTCCCGGCGTGCGCCGCCTTATTGCGTTCCCCTCATTGCGTTCCCCTCAGTAAGTTCCCCATTGCGTTTCCTTACGCGCACGGTACCACGCCAGCCAGATCACATAACCGCCAAGCAGCACGAACCACAGTAGCGACCAGCCGGCGATGGTCAGGCCGAGAAACCGCCAGCCGGCTTCAGCACATTCGCCCGACCCTGTCAGTACTTTTTCCAGCATGCGCATCAGCGGAAACTGTTCGAGCATGTACGACAGCCCGGGGCCACACGACGGCACCTGGTCGGCCGGCAGGCCTTGCAGCCAGACATGGCGTGCCGCCAGCCCCGCGCCGGTGGCCGCAAACAGACCGCCCAGCACGGCATAGATGATGGCGCCGGTTTTGCCGGGGCCGTGTAGTGCCGCGAGCAGAAACACCGCGCCCAGCGCGATGAAGGTGAGGCGCTGGAATATGCACAGCGGACACGGGTCCTGCCCGTCCACATACTGCAGATACAGGCCGAAGCCGAGCAGCGAGGCGCAGATTACTGCGCCCGCGATATAGCCGATACGGGTGTTCATCATCAGATGGTTTTCCTCACCGCCTAAACGTACGCCAACAGGCGGCCGCAGGCAAGTACGCTGATCCAGATCAACAGGGACGCCACCGCATGCAGCCGCGCCGCTGGCGGCGCCACAGTATGACTGTCCCATGCGGCGACGTTGCGAAACACGCCGGCGTGAAACACCGCGGCATTCATGCCGGCGCAGAACAACAATGACATTTTGGTGATGAACGCTGTATTGCTGATCAATTCGCTGGCGTGGGCGAGAAACATCAGCAGCCCCGAGGGCACGATCAGCAGCAGCGCGCCCATGCTCCACGGCAGCACATGGCGTGCCAGCAGGCGCACTGACAGCGCCTTTGACAGTCCGAGCAGCCGCAGGTCGAGCACGATGATGGAACCGACCAGCGTAACGAAGCCGGTGATGTGGACGATCTCGACGATCGGGTACAGCCACAGGTCGTGGCGCATCGCCACCGCCAGCGGCAGGCGCTCGATGGCGGCCAGCGGCGCCGTGGGATCGGTCATATCAAAAAAACCTTATTAGCCACAGAGTTCACAGAGCACACAGAGAAAACCAAAATACGACCTTGATTCAGTGAATTTTGTCTGGGATGCTCTCTGTGAACTCTGCTCCCTCTGCGCCCTCTGTGGCTCGCCGTTGCTTCTGGCTGATGGAATTTCCACACTCACCGCAGCTCGACGGTCTTGTTGCCGACGATGATGCGTTCGGCGCGCATTTCCTCAGGCTTGCTGCGGTTGGCGTAACCGACGACGGTCACCGTGCTGCCGATTTTCAGGTCGGCGGGCGGCAGGCCACGGGCGTTCATCCGCGATGGCGGCGCCAGCACCGCAATCCAGGTCTTGCCCGGCGTGACAAGTTTGATATGGCCGTGCGGATGTTCATAGCCCGACTCGGCGATGGTGCCGGTCAGGTTCAGTTCGCGGCTGTTGTCGTATTCGCTCCAGCCGTGGTGCGCAAACGCCGGCAAACTGAGTGCCAGCGCCAGCAATATTCCGGTACGCATCCTCATGAATTGCCTCCTGCATTTGCGTGAAAATGACCGGCGCTACTTTATACTTGTTTCACCATGAGAGTCACGCGCAGCATCGTCATCGACGAATCCGAACTGGTCGAGCGTTTCATCCTCGCTTCAGGCCCCGGCGGGCAGAATGTGAACAAGGTCGCCACCGCGGTGGAATTGCGCTTTGATGTGATGCGCTCGCCCAATCTGCCGGAAGCGGTGCGAACAAGGCTCGCGGCGCTCGCCGGCAAGCGCCTGTCTAGCGACGGCATCCTGGTCATTTCCGCCCGGCGTTTTCGTAGCCAGCCGCGCAACCGCGAAGATGCCCGCGCTCGGCTGGCTGAACTGATACGCACTGCGGCGACACCGCCCAAGCTGCGACGCCCCACCCGGCCATCGCGTGCCGCGAAACGGCGGCGGCTGGACGAGAAGCGGCATCAGAGTACCCGCAAACGCGAGCGCAGCCGCGCCGACTGGGATTAAGCGGACCGCATGGGAATAATTATACTTCAATAATAACAATGGGTTGGGTGGAGTCCCGAGGCGTGCAGCGTAGACCCAGGCTGCGTAGGGCTGGCGCGCGGCACACTTCGCGGACAGGGCTGGGAATAAACTCGACCAGCCATGCGTTTACGAACCATGACTTCGTAATTCCATCCCTAAAATCCATGCATCATTTCAACCTGCCGCACTAGACTTAATTTAAACTTCGCAACGCTCTATACCAACCCTCTGGAGATTCTCGATGAAACATGTACTGCTTGCTGCCGTTATTGCCACCGCCACTCTGGTCACCAGCGGCACCGTATTCGCACAGGCCAAACCCGAAACGCTGGTGAAACAGCGCCAGGCGGCGATGACGCTGATCGGCAAGTACTGGGGTCCGATGGGCGGCATGGCGCAAGGCAAGGTGCCTTTCAACGCCGACACCGTGAAGCGCAATACCAACTACCTGCAGGCGCTGAGCACCATGCCGTGGGACGGCTTCAACGCCAGCACCAAGGACGAGAAAACCAGCGCACTGCCGGCCGTATTCACCGATACCGCCAAATTCAAGGAAGCGCAGGATCGATTCACCGGTGAAGTTTCCAAACTGGCAACGACCGTGGCCGGTGGCGACGAAGGCGCGATCAAATCGCAACTGGCTGCCGTCGGCAAGAGCTGCGGCGGTTGCCACGAATCATTCCGCGAGAAGAAATAAATTACTCGCTGCACATCAAAAGCCCCGCAACTGCGGGGCTTTTGTTTTGGCACTTTTCTTGTACACTCAAAACATGAAAAATACGGTGACCCCCATGTTGCGCACCATCGCATGCACTCTGCTTTTTGCGGCCACAACGACCGGCGTCGCGGCGCAAGGCGATGCCAAACGCGGCGAATATGTAGCCACCGCGGGGGGCTGCATTGCCTGCCACACGGCCGATGGCAAGGATGCCGTCCGGTTTGCCGGTGGTCATGCGCTGAAAACACCGTTCGGCACCTTTTACGGCCCCAATATCACACCGCATCCGCAGGCCGGCATCGGCAGCTGGAGTGAAGCCGATTTCGTGCGCGCCATGCGTGAAGGTGTGCGGCCCGACGGCGCGCATTACTTCCCGGCGTTTCCGTACACCTCCTACACCAAAATCGTGGACAAGGATCTGGGCGATCTGTGGGCCTATTTACGCAGCCTGCCGCCCGATGCCCGCCAGAATCAGCCGCACGAGCTGCAGTTTCCGTTCGGTTTCCGCTTCCTGTTGGCCGGCTGGAAGATGCTGTTCTTCACGCCGGGACCGATGACGACCGTCACGCAGCCCGGCACGCCGGCGGCCCGCGGCGAATACCTGGTCAACGCGCTCAGTCACTGTGGTGAATGCCACACGCCGCGCAACATGCTCGGCGGTGCCAAGGCCGACCGCTTCCTCGCCGGTGGCAAGGGACCGGACGGCAAAGGCGTGCCCAACCTGACGCCGACAAAGCTGAAGAAATGGGGCGATGACGAGCTGAAATATTTCCTGACCACCGGGCTGACGTCCGATGGCGACGTCACGGCAAAGGCCATGGGGGATGTCGTCACCAACACCACCGGCCGCATTACCACCGAAGACCTGGCGGCCATCATCGCCTACCTGCGCACAGTACCTGCATTGCCCGACGAACCGCGCTGAATCGGCGCTGCGTACGCCGATCAGGCCGTCGCCTGCGGCAGCACGGCGACCGTGTGCGTCACCAGATTGTGCTGGTCCCAGTAATGCAACTGGTAACCGGGCGGCTCATCGGGAGAGGCCTCGAATTTGCCGGGCCCCAGCTTGAGCTGTGCCTGGAATGCGGTGCTGGGACAGACTGATACCAATGCCCCCTGCCACACGGTCTGCACATGGCGATGCACGTGCCCGCACATTAAGGCGCGCACCTGCGGATGGCGCGCGATGATTTGTCCCAGGCGTTCCGCGCTGCCCTGCCCGATGGCAATCTGATCCATCCGGGAAAAGCCCGTGATCACCGGCGGATGGTGCACAAACAACAACGCCTGCTGCCCGGGTGCACTCTGCAGCAGGTTGTCCAGCCACTGCAATTGCACATCATCGAGGTCACCGCCGTTCTGCCCTTCAATCACGCTGTCCAGTGCGATCAGGCGCAGCCCGCGCACGTCGCGGTAATAATGGATGCGGCCGTCACGCCCCAGGTAATCGTGATCTGCAAACACCCGGCGCAGCGGCGCCCTCAGGTCATGATTGCCGGGCATCAGGTACAACGGTATCCGCAGTCCGGCAAGACAGTCCCGCAAGCGTCGATATTCCGTTTCCGTACCCTCATCGACCAGATCACCGCTGGCAATCAGCAGATCGGGCATCTCATCCAGCGCGTGCAGGTGTTCCAGGCAGCGCGCGAGTCCCTGGGCCGTATCAACACCGTGGCGATTGCGTACACCTTCTGGCGTCACGTGCAGATCAGAAAACTGGGCTATGACCACCGGTCTGAAGCGCGCAACCTCTCCGCTCACCGCACCACCATCTGCTTGAGGGTCACATAATCAACTTTTCCGGAACCGAGCAGCGGCAATGTTTCCACCCTGACGATGCGGCGCGCCACAGCCAGCTCCTGCGCATTGATCGCGCGCGCTGCCTGCTGCAAAGTCATCCGGTCAAGCTGCGGATTGGTCGTCAACAACACCGTGCTCTCGCCGGAACGAGTCATCTCGACCACTGCGGCATGCTTGAAATCGGGTGAGGCGTGGTAGGCAATATATTCGACGCGCTCCAGCGACACCATTTCACCGGCGATCTTGGCGAAGCGCTTGACCCGCCCCTGCACGGTGATAAAACCATCTTCGTCCATGCTGAGCACGTCACCAGTGTTGTACCAGCCCACGCCCTCTTCCGAGCGCGGGGGCTGCAGCACACCCGGCGCGTCATACAGAAAGTAACCCTGCATCAGGTTGGGCCCCTTCACATGCAGGACCCCGCCCTGCTCGATGCCGGGCACCGGAACGATGCGGTAATCAATGCCCGGCAGGAAGCGGCCTACCGTTCCGGCGCGGAAGGCAAGCCGGGTGTTGAGCGACATCGCCGGTCCGCATTCGGTGGCGCCATAGCCTTCATGCACGCGCAGGCCGAATTTGGACATCCATGACTGCGCGACTTCAGGATGCAGTTTTTCACCGCCGGCGATGACAAAACGCATGCGGTAAAAATCATAGGGATGAGCCTGGCGCGCGTAATTGCCAAGGAAAGTGCTGGTGCCGAATATGTAGGTGCAGTCCCGGGTGTAGGCATACTCCGGAATAATCTTGTAATGCAGCGGGTTGGTGTAGAGAAAGAGCCGCGTACCCGTCAGCAGCGGCATCAGCGTGCACGAGACCAGCCCGAAAATATGGTACATCGGCAGCGCGTTCAGGAACTTGTCGTCGGGACCGAAATCGATCACCGCGCGCAATTGCGCCATCGCGGCCAGCATGCCGACATGGGAAATCGCCACGCCCTTGGGCCGCGCCTCAGAACCCGATGTGAACAACACCACTGCGGTGGCGGCCGGGTCCTGTTCCGGCAGTGCGCTGCGCGGCCACAGCAGGGCACGCAGTATCCACAGCTTGTCCGCCAGTCGCAGGGTCTCGCGCAAATCTTCCATATAAACGATGCGGTAATCCCTGATGCCGGGCAGCAGTGGTTCGAGCCGGGCCGCCTCGATGAAGCTGCGCGAAGTAATGACGGTACGGATCTGGGTTGCCACACAGGCGCCGCGCAGGGCTTCCACGCCACTGGAATAATTGAGCATCGCCGCCACCCGGCCCCGGGAAGTCAGGCCGAATACCAGGCACACCGTCGCGCCGATGTTGGGCAGCAATACGCCGATCCGCTCGCCCGGCTCGGTAAATTTTGCCGTCAGCCGGCCCAGTGCAAAACTGTCTTTCACCAGGTCGCGGTAAGTCTGCACCTGCCGCAGCACATCCTCAATGATCCGCGTCCCCCGGCCGTGCAGTTCGGCGGCATCCAGCAGCGCTGCGAACAGCGTGCGGCGGGGCTCGGCGTCAGCCATGGCCCGTTGCATGATGCGCAGCAGGTCGTCCGCCAGCTGCCGGCGGCGTGTACCCGGCACGCCCACGGGCTTGGGAAAATGCACAGAGGGCTGCACGGCGATGGTCACGCGCGGAAGCCAGCGGCGCGGCCAGCGTCCGCTGGTGGCCGCCCAGCGCGAGTAGAGCGTGCCCTCGATACGCAGCGGTATGACATCTGCAGCAGCATGTGCGGCAACGATACCGGCGGCGTCATAGATTTTCATCGTGCAGCCGTTGGGAGACACCCGCTCCTGCGGGAACACCACCACCGGCTGACCGGCGCGCAATGCGTGCACCAGGCGTTTGAGAGCATAACCGCCCGTCGGTTCCAGATCGATGCAGGTCGCCACGCGCCGCGACAGCGCACCGATCCAGTGACCGGATACCGCACGTGGCAACACGATCAGCGGATTGCCCGGCAGGAACAGGGCGATCAGCAGCGTGTCGAGCAGTGAATCATGGTTGGCAATAACCAGCGGCCGGCCGCGCGCTAGTTGGCCGCCGTGTCCGCTTACGCGCACCCGGAACAGCAAACCCAGTATCAGTCTGAGCAGTGTGCGCAACACCTTTTTTATCCGGAGCTCTTTGCAGTGTGTAAGTGGTTGTAGGCAGCGTATGCTTTTAGCGGCTCCCGGTGCCGGAGTCAAACGCCGCACCAAGCACAAAACCTCATCCACACGTATCCGTGAAAAATAAAACCGCAATCTATGGTGGGGCCGTTCCGGGGCCACCAAAATGGCATACATAAGTATATGTTTTTATTGCAGTAATTTAAAATCTATCAGTTTGTTAGATTTGCCCGCCTGTAGTACCTGCCCTCTAATCAGTGACAGTGGCGCATGTTGCGTCATGACCAACCCAAACGAACAGGGAGATCCATCATGGAAATGCAAGTGCCAGCCGCCGTCATCGACGTACACCATGCCGTCGTCAAGCCGGATTTTCGGCAGACCACAGAGTTCCGTTTCTCGTCGCAGCTGCACGCACGCTTTGACCGGAACACACGTGCCCTGTGGTCACACTGGACATCTGCACCCCGCCCCTGTTTCAACCCCGGACTGCTCGCTGATATACGCGCCTATTACAACTTCCTCGCAGAAAGCGGCGGCCGCATCGACTGCGGAGATGCCGAAGAACCCATTGAATACGTGATCCTCGCCTCAGGCATGCCCGGCGTATTCAATCTGGGCGGCGACCTCGACCTGTTTCGCCAGAAAATCGACAATCGCGACCGCAATGCACTGACGACCTATGGCCGGGCCTGCATCGACGTGCTCTACCGCAATTACATTGGTCACGGCCTGCCCCTCACCACAGTCTCGCTGGTACAGGGCGAATGCCTGGGCGGTGGATTCGAGGCTGCGTTGTCGAGCGACGTCATCGTCGCCGAAAAAAACGCGCGTTTCGGCTTCCCTGAGATCCTGTTCAATTTGTTTCCGGGCATGGGCGCCTATTCGTTCCTCGACCGCAAGGTTGGCCAACTCAAGGCGGAAGCGATTATCAGTTCCGGCAAGATCTACAGTGCCGAAGAAATGCGCGAACTGGGGGTTGTTGATGTGGTCGCCGAGGACGGTGCAGGCAACGACGCCATTGCCACCCTGATCAAGCAACGTTCCCGCTCCCGCAACGGGATGGCCGCCTTGGCTTCGGTGCGGCGCCGGGTGCACCAGGTCACCTATGATGAACTGATTGACGTGGTCGGAATCTGGGTAGAGGCGGCACTGCGGCTGACGCCGCGCGACCTGAAACTGATGCAGCGCCTGGTTTCCCGCCAGAACGTGTTGCAGGAACCAGCCACCCTGCATTGATCAGGCACTCCAGCCAGCAAAAAACCATGAAAACACTACGCACGGGCTCTGCTACACTCCCCCTGTGGTCGCCGGATCGCTTGCCGGAAGACCCAGGGGAAACAGGCATGTCCGATCAGGACCATTTCTATACCATTGAGCAGACATCGCATCTGCTCGGAATTTCAGCGCAGAAGTTGCGGCGCTGGGATGATCAGGGCATTCTCAGCGCCCTGCGTACGGAAGGCGGACACCGCCGCTACCCCCGGGAAGTCATTGATCGCCTGGTCCAGGCCAACGGCGGCGCATTTGCTGAAAAAACCTCCCGCGAGCTGGCCAGCGTCAAGCGCACTCTGGCGGAAAAGCGCCGGATCATCCAGTTACTGATCGAGAGCGAAGGCCGTTACCGCGACCTCGTTGAAACTTCTCACGATCTGATCTGGCAGACCGACGCCGAGGGACGCTTCACTTATCTCAACGCTGCAGCTCACCAGATATTCGGACTGGCCCCCAAGGATCTGATCGGACGTTGCTTCTTTAATTTTGAAACCAACGGCGCCCACGTGCCCAACCGCCGCTTCCTGGCGACCCTGCACCGCACCGGCGAAGTACAGAATCAATTGACGCACCTGACCACTGCGCGCGGCGAAGACCGCTGGATCGGCATCAACGCGCGCGTAACCCGTGACGAAAACGGAGAAATGCTGGGTATACGCGGCACGGCGCGCGACGTCACAGAACAGCATCTGGCCATCCTTCGTGCCGAGCATGTGTCCATGCATGACGCTCTGACCGACCGGCCCAATCGCGGCGCACTGCAGCGGCAGTTGGAAAGCGCGCTGCATACCGGCCAGGTTGGTGCTGTCATCATGATTGACCTGGATCACTTCAAGCGCATCAATGCGGTATTCAGCCACGGCGCCGGCGACCAGTTGGTATTGGGACTCGCCGGCGTGCTGCGCAGCGTTGCCCGCGACCGCAATGGCGAGCTGTACCGTGTTGGTGAAGACCAATTTGTGCTGCACCTGCCCGAAGCGCTGCGCGAGGACGCTCAGTCTGCAGCCGCCATCATGCTCGACGCGGTACAGAATTACCGTCTGGAGACCGCCCACAACCGGGTGATTTCCAACATCACGGCCTCCATAGGCGTGGCAATGTATCCGTTTCACGGCAACGACTGGGGCACTCTGCTTACCGCCATCGATACGGCTACGCACCAGGCCAAGGATCAGGGACGCAACCGGGTCGTGCTGTTCAACCCGGCATCTGACGCACTGCGCGCCAGTCACCGCCGCACCCGTTGGTCGCACCTGATCAGTGAAGCACTGGACCAGGATGAAATTGCGCTTTATACGCAACCTGCGGTGCAGATACAAACCGGCGCCGCCATCCATCACGAGATTTTTCTGCGCGTGCGTGACGAACATGGTGCCTGGGCCGATACGCAGCAGTTCATGAACACCGCGGAATCACTGGGCTATGCGCCGGCCCTGGATTTACGCGTGGTGGCCCGGGTACTGACCCACATCCACGAACACGGCCGGGCTTCACGCCTGCCCTACTGCGTGAACCTGACGGCGGCATCAATATCCGATCCGACCTGGGTGCACGAGATCACGGACATGGTACGCACCTCAGACGTGCCCGGCAGACACCTGGTTTTTGAAATCAGCGAAAAGGCGGCCATGGAGAACATCGACGCCACAGCGGCTTTCATCGAACATCTGCGGCCGCTGGGTGCCCGCGTCGCACTTGACGATTTTGGCGCCGGCTTCAGTTCCTTTTATTACCTGAAGCGCTTCGATGTCGATTACCTGAAACTTGACGAAAGTTTCACCAAGGATCTGCACGAAAACGAGGAAAGCCGGGTGTTCGTCAAGGCGGTCAACGACCTGGCGCTGGGCCTGAAGCGGCAGATCATCGTCAAAGGTGTCGAGAACGCCGCCATACTCAAGGTATTGAAGGACACCGGCGCGCTGTTCGCACAGGGCAATCTGTTCCAGCCCGCACTGCCGCTGGGTGCCAAGCTGCCTCAGCAGCCCAAACGCAATACCGTGTCGCGCGCCTGAGCGCAGCGCACAGCCCCTACCAGGCGCCGCTGCGGATTTTCTCGGCCCACAGCAGGCCGGTCACGGCCTTGGCTTCGGTGATCGTGCCGTCGCGCACCCAGGACAGCGCCTGCACCAGCGACACCGTCAACACTTCAAGAAATTCCCCCTCGTCCAGCGCATTGCCGACCTGCGTCAGGCCGCGCGCCAGATAAAGTTCCAGGCGCTCATCGGCGTAGGCGATGCATGGATGCAGCGTCGTCAGATGGCGCCATTCGGCAGCGACGTAACCGCACTCTTCGCGCAGTTCGCGCTGCGCGGTGGCGAGCGGGTCCTCGCCCGCGTCTATTTTTCCGGCCGGCAGCTCAATGAAATGCCGCGCCAGCGGATAACGGAATTGCCGCTCCAAGATGATGGTGTCGGGATCAGGCTGGGCGATGATCATCGCTGCCCCCGGATGACGGATGTATTCGCGGGTTGCCTCTCTGCCATCATGCAGGCGCACGGCGTCGCGCTTTACATGCAGCAGCTTGCCTTCGAACACGGTTTCAGACGAAATCCGGGTCTCGGTAAAATCTGCGGGCCGTGACGGTTTCATGCCAGCCAGCACTCAGTTACCGGCGCCGGTCCGGGCTAGATCGAAGCGCGGACGGCTTCGATGCAGATGACCATCAGCGGCTGCGGCGCAATGCCCAGCACCATCACCGACAGACCGTTTACCGACAGCAGAGCGCGCACGTCGCCCGACGCCCTGATCGGTGCATCGTCCTGCGGCTTATCGAAATACATCAGTCTGACGATTCGGAGGTAATAGAAAGCGCCGATCAGCGAGAACACCACCGCAATCACAGCCACCCACCACAGACCCATCTGCACCACTGCCTGCAGTACCGACAGCTTGGCGTAAAACCCCACCGTCGGCGGTATGCCCGCCATCGAAAACATCAGCAGCAGCATCAGGAACGCATACCACGGGCTGCGCTGGTTGAGCCCTCGGTAGTCGTCGAGATTCTCGGCTTCAAAACCGTCGCGGGTCAGCAGCAGGATGATGCCGAAGGTGCCCAGCGTCATCAGCACATAGACCACCACGTAGAACATGCTGGCGCCATAGCCGTCGATGGTGCCGGAGAGCACGCCGAGCAGCAGGAAACCCATGTGCGATATGGTCGAATAGGCGAGCATGCGTTTCAGGTTGGTCTGCATGATCGCCGTCAGGTTGCCGATGGCCAGCGACAGCACCGCCATGATGATCAGCATCTGCCGCCACTCTTCGACCAGCATCTCGGACCCCAGCGCCTGCGCCAGCAGGCGCATGACAATGGCGAACGCAGCGAACTTGGGTGCCGAACCGATGAACAGGGTCACCGCCGTCGGGGCGCCCTGATAGACGTCGGGCACCCACATGTGGAACGGCACCGCGCCCAGTTTGAAGCCCAGGCCGGCGACGATGAACACCAGACCGAACACCAGCACGGCGTTCGCGCGCACGCCTTCCGCGGACAATTGCGCCAGCTCGGTAATTTCCAGCGTGCCGGTGGCGCCATAGAGCATGGACATGCCGTAGAGCAGCATGCCCGAGGCCAGCGCACCCAGCACGAAGTACTTCATCGCCGCCTCGGTCGCCTGCGCAGAATCGCGCTGCAGCGCCACCATGGCGTACAGCGACAGCGACAGCAGTTCCAGCCCGAGATACAGCGTCAGCAGATGATTGGCCGATATCATCACCATCATGCCCAGGGTCGCAAACAGCGCCAGCGCGAAAAACTCGCCGCGGAACATGCCCCGTGCCACCGTATATGCGCGGGAATAGGCCAGGATGGTGATCACCGCGATGCAGGTCAGCAGTTTCAGCGTGTCCGCCATCAGGTCATCAACAAACATGCCGCTGAAGGTATAGACCGGCTCGGCTGTGCCGGTGAAAAAGGTCAGCAGCGCGCAGCCCGCCAGCGTGAGCTGGGTCAGGCCGTAGGTCACGATGCGGTTGTCATCGCTGATAAACAGATCAACGAGCAGGATCACGCAGGCCATCACGAGCAGGAACAGCTCAGGGTAGGCTGGCCACAGCGGGAGTATGTATTCCATTGAGGTATGCCCTGTCATCGTCTATTGCACCGGCAGCTTGCTGTACGACACATGCGCCAGCAGTTCGTTGACGGAGGTGTGCAGCACTTCGACGAAGGGCTGCGGCCAGATGCCCATCACCAGCACCAGCACCGCAAGTACGCCCAGCACCAGGAATTCGCGGGCGTTGATATCCTTGAGTTCCCCGACTTGCTTGTTGGCCACTGCGCCGAACACCACGCGCTTGTACATCCACAGCGTGTAGGCGGCGCCGAAGATCAGCGTCACCGCGGCAGCGAATGCATACCAGAAGTTGGCTTTCATCGCGCCCATGATGACCAGGAATTCACCGACAAAGCCGCTGGTGCCCGGCAGCCCGGCATTGGCCATGGCGAACAGCATGAACAGCGCGGCGAACACCGGCATTTTGTTGGCCACGCCGCCGTAATCGGCGATTTGCCGGGTATGCATGCGGTCATACAGCACACCCACGCACAGGAACAGCGCGCCCGAGATGAAACCGTGTGAAATCATCTGGATTACCGCGCCCTCGACACCCTGCGCATTGAATATGAATATGCCCAGTGTGACGAAACCCATGTGCGATATCGACGAATAGGCGATCAGCTTCTTCATGTCGGTCTGCACCAGCGCCACCAGTCCGATGTAGACCACGGCGATCAGCGACAGCGCGATGACGACGGGTGCCAGGTAGTGGCTGGCGTCGGGAACGATCGGCAGCGACAGCCGCAGAAAACCGTATCCGCCCAGCTTCAGCATGATCGCGGCCAGCACCACCGAGCCGCCGGTAGGCGCCTCGACGTGCGCATCGGGCAGCCAGGTATGCACCGGCCACATCGGCACCTTGACTGCGAACGCCATAAAAAATGCAATAAAAACAACAACTTGCACTATCAGCGGCAGCGGAACTTCGTAGAGATCAAGAAACGCGAAGCTGTTGCCAGACACGTTGTAGAGATAGTTGAGCGAGACCAGCGACTGCAATGAGCCGAGCAGCGTGTAGAGGAAGAACTTCATCGCCGCATACACGCGGTTGGGGCCGCCCCAGACGCCGATGATGATGAACATCGGAATCAGGGTCGATTCGAAAAACACATAGAACAACATGGCATCGAGCGCCGAGAACACGCCGTTCATCAGCCCCGAGAGCACCAGGAATGCCGCCATGTATTGTGAAACGCGGGACTGGATGATGTCCCAGCCGGCGATAACCACCAGCACCGTGGTCAGGCTGTTCAACAGGATCAGCAGCAGCGAGATGCCGTCGATGCCGAGGTGGTAGTTGACATTGAACGCCTCGATCCACGGCCGCAATTCGATGAACTGGAAACCACCCTGCAGCAGGTTGAA
>JBBKXO010000368.1:0-2875 GCA_037969525.1 Burkholderiales bacterium
CCGTCGCCGACCTTGATCCCTTTCGTGCCCTCGACAAATTTCTCGACGAATTTGTTGTACACACCCTCCTGCACCAGGAAGCGCGTCGGCGACACGCACACCTGCCCGGCGTTGCGATACTTCATGAAGGCCATGGTCTTGGCCGCGATGTCGATATCGGCATCGTCGAATATGATCACCGGCGCATGACCACCAAGTTCCATGGTCACCCGCTTCATGTGCTGTCCGGCCATTGCCGCCAACTGCTTGCCTACCGGTGTGGAACCAGTGAAGGTGATCTTGCGGATCACCGGATGCGGAATCAGGTAACTGGAAATTTCCGCCGGATCGCCATAGACCAGGTTGATTACACCGGCCGGCACGCCGGCATCCACAAAAGCGCGCACCAGTTCCGCCGGTGACGCAGGGGTTTCTTCCGGTGCCTTGAGGATGATCGAGCAGCCGGTGGCCAGTGCTGCCGACAGTTTGCGCACCGCCTGGTTGATCGGGAAATTCCACGGCGTGAAGGCTGCGACCGGACCCACCGGCTCCTTCACCACCAGTTGATAAACGCCTTCCGCGCGCGCCGGAATCACCCGGCCGTAAGCGCGGCGGCCTTCTTCGGCAAACCAGTCGATCAGGTCGGCACCGGCCAGCACTTCGAGCTTGGCTTCGCCCACCGGCTTGCCCTGCTCCATGGTCATCATGGTCGCCACGGCATCAGCGCGCTCACGGAAAATGTCCGCGGCCTTGCGCATGATTTTGCAGCGCTCGTACGCCGACACCTTGCGCCAGACCTTGAACCCCGCATCGGCAGCTTCCAGGGCGCGATCGAGATCGGCTTTTTCAGCGTAAGCCAAAGTGCCGATCTGCTTGTGATCGGCCGGATTGACGACAGGCAGGGTGCGGCCGGAAGCGGCGGCGCACCACTGGCCATTGATATGGAGCAGAGTGTTGGGATACATGGCGATAAACCTTATGCGTGGTTGAGCGGAAATAAACGGGAAGGGCGAAGGATAAACGACTTTGGCAGCGCACGCTCAAACGCGGCACTCACTACCGCAGTTAAGCGTACTCAGAGCGGGCGTTCGCCGCTGATCTGCACACGGTGCATCATGCGCCGTTCAGCAGGGTCGAAACCGTCGCGGCGATGGTTCACGCAGCGATTGTCCCAGATCAGCGTGTCCCCCGTCTGCCACTCGTGGCCCCAAACGAATTCCGGACACGCCGCATGCGCCCACAACTGATCCAGCAGCGCTTCACTCTCTTCCAGCGGCAGGCCGATGATATAGGCGTTGCGGCGGCGGCCCAGATAAAGCGCCTTGCGTTTTGTCAGCGGATGCGTGCGGAAAATGCGGTGCTGTGCACCCGGCGCTTCGCGCGGATCGCTCACCGGCTCGAAGCCTTTGCGCAGCTGCCCGCCGCTGTTGTAGGTCTCATCGTGGATCAGCATCCTGCCTTCGAGTTTCTTTTTCAGTTCGGTCGACAGAGTGTCGTAAGCCAGGTACTGATTCGAGAAATAGGTATTGCCGCCGACGGGGGGCGCTTCGAGCGCATGCAGAATCGCAATCGTGCACGGCTTTGCGCGGTACGACATGTCGGTGTGCCAGATTGCCTCGCCCGAGCCCAGGTTGCCCATGGGCTGGCCGTCCGCCATCAGGTTGGATATCACCAGGATGTCGGGATAGGCGTCGATGTACGGCTTGCCAATCACACTCATGCCCGGCGGCTCCAGTGCGCCGAACGTTTTGCCGAGGGCGATCAGCTGCGGATCTGAAATGGGCTGGCCGCGCACGAACACCACCAGGTGTTCCAGTATCGCCTGCTGCAGCGTGGATACGGTCAGCGGATCCAGTGCCGCCAGATTCACCCCCCTCACCTCGGCGCCACAACCCTTGCCGGTGGGAATGATCTGCGGTGTCTGCATGCAACTCTCCTCGTTGGTACCTAAGGTAAAACATGAAAAAAGCGGTGGCGCGCAGGTTCAGCGCATATGCAGCGCGTGCCGGCTATTCAGGCTAGCCACCGATTTTCTTAAAATACGCCTTGTTGGCGATTTCGACCACACTCAATCCTGCCGCCACATCGCGGTTGCGCGCTTCTTCGCCTGCCGACAGCGCCTGGGCGCGCGCCAGCACTTCCGTTATGCGCCGACGCGGAATAAAACATACGCCATTGTCGTCAGCCACCGCCAGATCACCAGCGTTGACCGGCACGCCGCCGATCTGCACCGGGCCGTTGATCGACACCGTCTCCACCCGCCACTTGCCGGTCATCAGGCTGACACCGCGCGCCCAGATCGGAAAACCGATGCTGCGCGCAGTAGCCACGTCGCGGGTTGCACCATCGACGATGGCACCGGCTTCGCCCTGGCGTTTGCCGACATTCGCCGAATTACCGCCGAGACTCGATATGCCGGCGACGCCTTCAATCACCAGCACGTCACCGGGTTGCGCCAGATTGTGTGCTTCGATGTCGGCTTGTTTCGACTGGCGTGCCATCGCGCCCAGCGTAGCCGGAACCGCCTGCATGATGTTGCGCACCGTCATCACCGGTCCCACCATGCGTGCGCCGGGCAGCATGGGCTGCAGCGTGCTCGCCGGAATCGCCCCGTGTATGCCCAGTTCGTCCATCGCGTCGGACACTGTGCCGGCAAGATCGGTCAATGCGAGAAAACCGGCAACGACTTCTTTGCCGGGACGCGGAATGTCGCGCATCACAATGCGCTCGGGCGCGATTTTGCCTGTGAGTTTCGGTTCAGTCATAACGCAGGCCTTAGTCAGTTAGCGCGCCTTGGCGCCGGAGGCTTTGACCACCTTGCCCCATTTCACAATTTCGTCGCGCACGATCCTGCCGAATTCTTCCGGAGACGTCGTCGCCACGTCCGCGCCCAGCC
>JBBKXO010000369.1:0-3960 GCA_037969525.1 Burkholderiales bacterium
CTGAACAATGCGGTGGGCGGCATCTATCCAAACGCGGTGGAATGGATGCACCGCATGTATGGCGCACGCGGCAAAGTCGTCTGGCTGCCGACGTTCGAATCGGACAAACATGTGAAAACCCTGGTCAACAAGGATGCCAAGGGCATCGTGGTGGCGCCGAACGGGCAGGTCACACCTGAAATGGAAGCGGTGCTCAAGATCATCGCGCGCGAAAACCTGTTGCTCGCCACCGGTCACGTGCATCCGGAAGAAATCATTGCCGTCACCAAACGCGGGCGTGAACTCGGCGTCAAAAACATCATCGTCACTCACGGATTCACCAACATTCCCGGCCTGACCATGGAGCAGGCCAAACAAGTCACGCAGATGGGCGCAATGATCGAGATCTGCTATCTGCAGTTCCTGACCGGCCCGCATGCTGCACATGGCTGGATGAAGCACTGGACGCAATTTGGCGCCAAAGAAGTTGCGAATGCCGTGAAAGAACTGGGCGCTGGCAGCCTCGTGCTGTCGTCCGACCTCGGGCAATCGGGCAACATGACGCATCCGGATGGTTTGGAGGCGATGATCAGCGCGGTCAAGGCCGCGGGCGTCTCGGACGCCGATATCGACCTGATGATGCGCAAAAACCCCGCGAAATTGCTGGGGCTGGCCATCTAATAGTGCTTTATTGAGACGGCATGGCGGCAGGTGCCGCCTGCCTTTTCAAGATTCCCGGGTGTACGCCTTGATCGCGCCGCCGGAGCAAGGGCTCAACCCTGCGGCTTCTGCTCTTCCACCGGCGCCGGACTCCCGCCCTGCTCCTGCTGCAGGCGCTGGTGTTCGGCCAGTTGTTCGGCGAACTTCTTCTTCAACTGTTGCGGGAACCAGAAATCCACCGCAGCAAAGCCGAAGAAGAAGAACATCATGACGTTGCGCGTACCGGAAGCCAATTCGCCGCCGAAGAACAATACATAGAAACCGAGCACCAGATTCAGCGCGCCGGCAAAGTAGAAGGTGTAGATGCGTTTTTTCAGTCTCGGGTCCATCGCATAACTCTCTCGTCAGTTGAACGTTCTGCTACCGGCGTGCGGCCTGGACTTCGGGCGCGCGCAGTTGCGCGGCCATTTTATCAAGCACGCCGTTTACATATTTGTGGCCGTCGGTGCCGCCAAATGACTTGGCCAGTTCTATCGCTTCATTGATGATCACGCGGTACGGCACTTCCGGGCATGAGCGGAATTCAAAGCCCGCGAGCAGCAATATGCCGCGCTCCACCGGCGACAGGCTCTTGTACGCGCGGTCGAGCAGCGGTGCGATCACCTGCTCCATCTCCACGGCGCCGGCGACTGCGCCTTCGAGCAGGATCTTAAAATATTCTCCATCGATCTTGTTGTAGCCCTCCGCATCACCCAGTTGGCTGGCAATAATCTGCGGATCAGTGCCCGAGAGCTGCCACTGATAGAGGCCCTGCAATGCGAATTCGCGCGAACGGCGGCGACTGGATTTCATGATTTTCCGGTGTGACGGCCACACACCGTGCGGCACAAAATAATAAATTAAAACAACTACTTACATAGTTTTCTACTGTAAGCGCGGCAACAGGCGCGCCATTTCAATGGCGGCCAAAGCGCAATCGAGGCCCTTTTGCGCCATGCGCACCGCGGCCTGGTCGTCATTCTCCGTGGTCAGTATGCCGTTGGCGATAGGCACGCCGGTGGCCAACTGCACATCGGTGATGCCGCGCGACGATTCGTTCGAAACGATTTCAAAATGATAGGTCTCGCCACGGATCACCGCACCAAGCGCAATCAACGCATCGTACTGTTCGCTCAACGCCATCTGCTGCAGTGCCAGCGGAATTTCCAGCGCGCCGGGCACCGTGACGATGCATATGTCCTGCTTCGCCACACCGTGTTTCACCAGCGCCGCGGTGCAGCTCGACAACAGCCCGTCACCGATATCCACGTTGAAGCGGCCCACGACGATGCCTATGCACAGGCCCTCGCCGTTGTGATCCGGTTCAAGTTCCTCAATGTCGTCATAACGCGCCATGTCTTTTACCCTGTACCCTTCACCAATCAACCTTCACGCTTTTTCCGGCGGCTGTAGATAACCCGCCACCTCGAGATCGAAACCCGCCATGCTCGGCATGCGCAGCGGCTGTGCCATGACCCGCATTTTCTTGACGCCGAGGTCGCGCAGGATTTGCGCGCCGATGCCGTAATTGCGCAGTACTATTTTTGCACCACCCCCGCGCTCATGCTGCGGGCGGGCGCGCTCCAGCAGTTCCGTCGCGCTCTCCTGCCGGTGCAGCAGGATGATCACGCCGCGCCCTTCACGCGCTATTTCCGTCATCGCATCGTGCAGGTTCCACGAATGGCTGGTCGCGCCGGTGTCTAGCACATCGATCAGCGACACCGGTTCGTGCACCCGCACCAGCACTTCGTCGCGCGGCGTGAATTTGCCGCGCACCAGCGCGAGGTGCGTCTGTTTACTCACCGCCTCACTGTAAGCCACCAGGCGGAACATGCCATGCGCCGTTTCGATATCGCGCTCGGCGGCGCGCTCCACCAGCGATTCATTGCTGCTGCGGTAATGAATCAAGTCGGTAATGGTGCCGATTTTCAGCTTGTGCCCGGCGGCGAAATCAATCAGGTCCGGCAGCCGCGCCATTTCACCGTTGTCCTTGAGTATCTCGCAGATCACCGCCGCCGGCGTGACACCCGCCAGCCGCGCCAGATCACAGCCGGCTTCAGTATGTCCCGCACGCACCAGCGTGCCGCCGTTCTGCGCCATCAGCGGAAATATGTGCCCTGGCTGTACGATGTCGGCAGGTCCAGCGTCGGCGCGGATCGCCGCCTGCACCGTGCGCGCACGGTCAGCTGCCGATATGCCGGTGGTGACGCCTTCGGCCGCCTCGATTGACATCGTGAAATTGGTGCCCATGGGTGAGCGGTTGTTGCTGACCATCAGCGGAAGATTGAGTTGCCTGCAGCGTTCCTCGGTCAGCGTCAGGCAGATCAGTCCGCGGCCGTAGCGCGCCATGAAATTGATGGATTCCGCCGTGGCAAATTCCGCGGCAAGCACCAGGTCGCCCTCGTTCTCGCGGTCTTCCTCGTCGACAAGGATCACCATGCGCCCGGCGCGCATTTCGGCAATGATGTCAGTGGTGGAACTGATGGCCACGTCGTCCTTTCCTGATTTCAATTCCCGGGATCCTTTTTTGCTCCGGCTTCCTGCAGGCGTTCAATGTAACGCGCCAGCAGGTCAACCTCAAGATTGACCCGGACATCCGGCCGCAGATGCTGCAGCGTCGTCGATGCCAGCGTGTGCGCAATCAGATTGACCTCGAATCCTGCAGCATCGACTGCATTGATCGTCAGGCTGACGCCGTCCACCGCCACCGAACCCTTGCGCGCAATGTAACGCGCAATGTCATGTGGCACTTCGATGACCAGACGCCGATTATCTCCCACCGGATCAAAGCGTGAAACCTTGCCCACGCCGTCGACATGGCCGGTCATCAGATGTCCACCCAACCGGTCGACGAGTCGCAGCGCCTTTTCGAGGTTGACCGCCGCTCCTGCCACAAACCCGGCCGCGCAATCCAGCGTCGCCTGCGACACTTCAGCTTCAAAATGGGTTTTATCAAACGCCACCACGGTCAGGCACACGCCACTGACGGCGATGCTGTCGCCCTGCGCCACATCGTCCAGCCCGAGACCGCGGGCCGCGATGCGCAACCGCACGCCACCCGGCGCGGGCTTCACGCTGTCAATGCTGCCGACTGCGGCGACGATGCCGGTAAACACTAGCTGAACCTCATCGATCCAGCCTTGCCAGTATCCGTACATCGTCCCCGATGCGCTGGATGTCGGTAATGCGCACGTTGCGCCGGTCCTGCAGTTGCGCCAGCGGCGGCAGGTGGAACATGCCCTGCGCAGTGTCGCCAAGTATGCACGGCGCCATATAGATCAG
>JBBKXO010000370.1:0-4369 GCA_037969525.1 Burkholderiales bacterium
TACAGAAACGCCGGGATGATGGCCCACATCGTCACCTGGAAATAACTGACGCCGAGAAATTCGGCCATGACGAAGGCCGCAGCGCCCATGATCGGCGGCATGATCTGGCCGCCGGTGGAAGCCACTGATTCGACAGCGGCAGCAAACGCCGGCCGGAAGCCGGTGCGTTTCATCAGCGGGATGGTGATCGGACCATCGACCAGCACGTTGGCGACTGCACTGCCGGACACGGTGCCGAACATGCACGAACTGACCACGGCAACCTTGCCCGGGCCGCCGGCGGTGTGGCCGGTCAGAGCGAGAGCGAAATCCATGAACAGCCGGCCGATGCCGGTGCGTTCCATGAAGGCGCCGAACAGCACGAACATGATGACGTAGGCCGCGGACACCCCCAGCGTGCTGCCGAAGATGCCTTCGGTGGTGAGGTACATGATTTCGATGATCTGCTCGGGGCGCGTCTTGGCGACGAAGAAGGCGTAACCGAGGAAGATGATGGCAGTGACCGGCAGTGCGAGACCGATGATGCGCCGCGTACCTTCGAGCACGATCAGCGTGAATATGCCGCCCAGCACCAGTTCGATCTGGGTCGGGTCATCGACGAACACGAAACGGGTCAGCAGGTGATCGTGGTTGATCCAGATATAGGCGATGGTGACCCCGGACAGAGCGATCAGTATCCAGTCCCACCACGAGGCGATGGGTGTGTCCTGGCCCGCGCCCAGTACGCCGCCGGCGTCGTCGCGGTAGGCTCCCTCTGCAAGCGGCTGCTTTTTGCGGAAACTCGGGTACATCAGGAACACCAGCACCAGCGCGAACAGCAGGTGGGTGCTGCGGAAGAACAGTTGCTGGGGTGCGCCGATGAAGGCAATGGTCAGGTGGTAGACCGACATGCTGATCGCAATGACGGCAATCAGCATTCGCAACGCGCGGGCGATGGACATTTCAGCGGACTCCGGTCAATAAAAAAGCAGCGGCACGAATCAACATTCGCGCCGCCGCTTCGGTGACGGACTTACAGTGCTTTCGCTTCCTGATAGTACTTCTTGGCGCCCGGATGGTAGGGCACGCCGACGTCAGCTGCCATGTCCTTCACGGTCAGGCCCTTGACGGCGTTCACCACGTTGCCGAGGTTCTCGACATTGGTGGCGAGTGCCTTGGTGATGTCATAGACCAGTTTCTCGGGCAGCTTGCAGCTGGCAATCAGATGCGTCCAGGTGCCGATGGTCTGCACATCCTTGTCCTGCTTGGGATAGCTGCCGGCCTTGATGATGCGCTTGTCGTAGCCCTTGTTGATTTTCTGCAGGGCCGCGAATTTGTCATCCGGGAATTCCAGCACGCGGATGTCGCGGGCCGATGCCAGATCCATCACTGATGACGCCGGGACCGTGGTGACCAGCATGAACATCTGGGCGTGGCCGTCCTTCAGCTGCGAGACCGAGTCGGTGTAGTTGCTGTGGTTGACCTTGGACATCGCTTCGTAGTTGAGGCCGTAGACTTCGAGCGCATTGCGCGCCATCTGCTCGCCGGTATTGCCTTTCTGCTGAGTGGTCAGCACCTTGCCTTTGGAGTCGCCCACGGTCTTGATACCGGCATCGGCCAGCGCCACGGCGTGGAAATACTGGAAGTAGAGCGTGGCGACCTGGCACACGTTGTCCTGTTTGCCTTTGAACGGTGCGACGCCATTGATGCCGTCCACCGACGATACGGCGTTGCCGAAGCCGAGTTCGGCCTTGCCGCCGTTCACGCCGAGCACATTGGAAATGCCGGCGCCGGGCAGCACCTGCATGCTGGTGCCGGGTACGTTCTTTTCAATAATGCCCTGGATCGCGCCGCCCAGCGGATACCACGAGCCGCCCTGCGGGCCGGTCATCATTTTGAGTTGCTGTGCGCCGACAGTGCCGGCAAATGTGGCGGCCACAGCGAGGCCGATTGCTGTTGCGATGCGTGATGCTTTCATGACTCCTCCATTGGGTTGTGATGCGTGCAGACCGGGATTTTTGTTTTTAAAGGTCTGATGCCCGGAGATTGTGTGGTCTGGTGCGGGTGTCGTCAAGCGCGGTTTTCAGGCTTGCTTCAGATAGGGTTTTATCCAGCCCAGGCCGGCCTTGGTGGCCGCCGCCGGCTTGTATTCGCAGCCGATCCAGCCCTTATAGCCGATTTTGTCGATATGGCTGAACAACCACGGGAAATTGATCTCGCCGGTGCCCGGTTCATGACGGCCGGGATTGTCGGCAAGCTGCATGTGCGGAATCAGCTTGAGGTTGGTTTTTATGGTGTGCGCGAGGTCACCCTCCATCACCTGCATGTGATAGATGTCGTATTGCAGGTACAGATTGTCGGAACCCACGGCGGTGATGATGTCCAGCGCCTGTTGGGTGTAATTCAGGAAAAACCCCGGGATGTCGCGGGTGTTGATCGGTTCGATCAACAGCTTGATGCCGGCAGCCTTGAGCCTGGGTGCCGCGAACTGCAGGTTGCGGATGAAAGTTTCACGCGCTTCATGGGGATCAAGATGCGTAGGGAGTACGCCGGCCAGGCAGTTGACCTGTTTGCAGCCCAGGGCCGTGGCGTAATCAATGGCGCGGGCGACGCCGTCCTCGAATTCGGCCACCCGCCGCGGATGGCAGGCGATGCCGCGCTCACCCTGTCCCCAGTTGCCGGCCGGAAGATTGTGCAGCACCTGCGTCAATCCGTTTTTTTTCAGCGCATCAGCCAGTTCTTTTTTTTCAAAATCGTAGGGAAACAGATATTCGACGCCCTTGAATCCGGCTTTTGCCGCGGCGGCGAAGCGCGCCATGAAATCGACTTCATTGAACAGCATCGTCAGGTTGGCGCAGAACTTCGGCATGGTGTGGACCTGCAGAGAAAATAGGGGAATGGCCCATTATAATCATGGCCATGACTGATACTGAAAAACCTGTGGTCGCCATACTGCTGGCAGCCGGCGCCGGATCGCGTTTTGGCGGCGGCAAGCTGCTGCATCCGCTGGAAGACGGCACGGCCATTGCTGCGCATGCCGCGCGCCATTTGCTGGAGGCCGGACTCGAAGTAACGGCGGTGGTGCGGACCGGCGATTTTCCGGTGGCTGAAATGCTGGAGCAGGAGGGCTGCATGGTGACCTATTGCCCCCACGCGGCGCAGGGCATGGGAGTCAGCCTGGCGCATGGCGTCGGCGCGACGCGTGATGCCGGCGGCTGGATCGTGGCCCTAGCTGACATGCCGCGGATCCGCACTGAAACCATCCGTCAGGTGGCGCAGGCGCTGGCGGCGGGGGCAGCCATCGTGGCACCGGCCTATCAGGGAGAGCGCGGTCATCCGGTGGGTTTTGGCCAGCGCTTCCGCCATGAACTGCAGGCGCTGATCGGCGACAGCGGTGCGCGCCCGATAGTGCAGCGCAATCAGGCGCTCGTACACTTGATCGAAGGTGATGATCCGGGCGTGCTGCTGGATATCGACCGGCGCAGCGACCTGAACCGCAGTGCCTGAATGAATAATTATATAAGTAGTTGATTTTAAAGGATATTTAATGTCACGCTTTACCGGTACTGAAGACTACGTTGCTACTGATGATCTGATGATGGCGGTCAATGCGGCGCTGGCACTGGAGCGTCCGCTGCTGATCAAGGGCGAGCCGGGCACCGGCAAGACCATGCTGGCGCTGGAAGTGGCGAAAGCACTCAAGCGTCCGCTGTTCGAGTGGCATATCAAATCGACGACCAAGGCGCAGCATGGCCTGTATGAATACGATGCCGTGTCGCGGCTCCGTGATTCACAGCTGGGTGACCCCAAGGTCAAGGACATCGGCAATTACATCGTGCAGGGCATGTTGTGGAAAGCCTTCACGGCGGACGAGCCGGCGGTGCTGCTGATCGATGAGGTGGACAAGGCCGACATCGAGTTCCCCAACGACCTGCTGCGCGAACTCGACCGCATGGAGTTCTATGTCTACGAGACCCAGCAACTGATCAAGGCCCGCCACCGCCCGCTGGTGATCATCACCAGCAACAATGAGAAGGAACGGCCCGAAGCCTTCCTGCGCCGCTGTTTCTTCCATTACATCCGTTTTCCTGATCCGGAGACCATGGCGAAAATCGTCGATGTGCATTTCCCGGGCATCAAGAAAAAACTGCTGAGCCAGGCGCTGAATGCCTTTTTTGAAATCCGCGAAGTGCCGGGGCTGAAGAAAAAACCGACAACCTCGGAACTGCTCGACTGGCTGAAGCTGCTGTTGGCGGAAGACATCCCGCCCGAGGCGCTCTCCCGCCAGGACACGCACAAGAACGTGCCGCCGCTGCACGGCGCGCTGCTTAAGAACGAGCAGGACGTGCATCTGTTCGAGCGGCTGGTGTTCATGACACGCAAGAAATAG
>JBBKXO010000371.1:0-7262 GCA_037969525.1 Burkholderiales bacterium
CCGCCGAGCTGGTGCGCCAGGCCACACCCGACGGCCACACGATCTTGCTGACTTCGGCCTCGTTCGCGACCAATCCGTATACGCAGAAGCAACTGCCCTTTGACGTGCGCCGCGATTTCACGCCGGTCAGCAATGTTGCCGCGGGCGGTGGTTATTTCCTGGTGGTCAATCCCAAAGTGCCGGTGAACACGGTGCAGGAGTTGATCGCGCTGGGCAAGAATCCCGCAGCGAAACTCGCCTTTGGTTCGGCGGGCCTCGGCAATACATTGCATCTCGCGGGCGAACTCTTCAATGCGCGCACCGGCACGCGCATGGTGCATGTCCCGTATAAAGGCGCGGGCCCGGCGATCGCGGCCGTGGTCGGTGGTGATATCCAGGTGATGTTCGTAACGACACCGCTGGGGCTGCCACACATCGAGGCCAAGCGCCTGCGACCACTCGCCTACACCGGCAGCAAACGCGCCGCCTTCAAACCCGAGGTGCCGACCATCGCCGAAGCCGGCGCACCCGGCGTCACGCTCGACAACATGAGCTGGTATGGCGTGTTCGGTCCGGCACAGCTGCCGGCCAAGATCACCGCCAAAGTGCAGTCCGAGATTACTGCCGCACTGAAAACCCCCGCCGTGCATGAGCGCCTCGCCAGCCTGCGTCTCACGCCGGTGGGCGATACGCCGAAAGAATTCCGCGCGTTTTTTGCGGGGGAGCTGAAGCGCTTTGCGGAAATCGTCAAGGCGACGGGATACAAGCCGGAATGATCGATTCCAGAAGCAAGCGGGCCTCGGAATGCACTCAAATGTTATTCCGGGAACCCAGAGAATTCAATAATAGTTAATTAAAACAAATACTTATACATTTTCCTTATTGTTCTCTTATTTGCTACAATTGAAGCAATTATGAGAACGATATCGCCAGTTGCTGATTTCCTGCTGGGTCATTCCCGTGCGGCGGTATTGCAGACCCTGTTCTTGCAACCCGACGCCGCACTGCATGTGCGCGAGCTCGCACGCGTCACTGGCGCATCACCCGGTTCGCTGCATCGCGATCTGCGCGCGCTGGCCGGTCTCAGACTGCTGTTGCGTCAGGAAATCGGTCGCCAGGTGCATTACCGCGCCAACCCTGCCTGCCCCTGCTTCGACGAACTCGTTGCGCTGTTGCGCGCAACTGCCGATATACCGGCAGCCACGCCACGCACTGCCGAGTCCACTGCGCACGTACTGCACAGTCCAGAGGCGTCGTATCGCGCAACACCGCGTGAGAAGCTGCACATTCCCCGTGGCCAACTCGCAGCGTTGTGCCGCAAACACTGCATTCGCAAGCTGAGCCTGTTCGGCTCCGCAGCCCGTAATAACATGACTCCTGCCAGCGACGTGGATCTGATGGTCGAGTTCGAGAACGACAGCGGCGTATCGCTGCTCCACATGCCCGCACTGCAGGAAGAACTGTCCGCTTTGTTCGGCGGACGCAAAGTCGATATTGCAACACCAGAAATCCTCGACAATCCGTTCCGGCGCAAAACCATCCTGCCGGAATTGATGACGCTGTATGCCGCCTGAAGCGCGCGATGCAGCACATCTGTGGGACATGCTCACTGCAGCGCAGGAAGCACGCGACATCGTCGAGGGCATTGACCTGGATGATTTCCTGGCGGATCGCCTGCGCCTACGCGCATTGGAACGCACGCTTGAACTCGTCGGTGAGGCTGCGCGGCGCGTGACGCCTGCCTGTCAGGCGACATACCCGGAAATCCCGTGGCGCGCACTAATCGGGCAGCGTAATCTGCTGGCGCATGAATACGGCCGCATCAATGCAGCGTTGCTCTACCGGACTGCGGCTGTTGATGCGCCGTCGCTGGTCATGTCGCTGGACCGCATTGTCAATGCGATGGATTGAAATGAAATTGATTCACTGAGGGAGTACAGTCCATGAACGGAAAAATCCGCCGCGTCATCACCGGCCACGACCAAAACGGCAAAGCCATCGTCATTGAAGATAGCCTCGCGCCCGCCGTGCGCACCAACCCGCTGCGCCCGGGGCATATCTCCGTCGACCTGTGGAAGACTGCCGCGACGCCACACATCCTGCACGCCACCGAGCCGGATCCCACGGCCGGGCCCAAACAGATCCACCCGCTGCCCGGCGGCACCGTGTTCCGCATTTCGGAGATCGCGCCCGAGACGGAGGCGATCCGCAATATTTCACCGGAGCAGTCGAAAGCGGTGTTCGCGGCGATGGGCAACGCCAGTGCCACCACCGCCGGTTCAGCCAAAGGCCGCCATCCCTTCATGCACCGCACCGAGACCGTCGATTACGCCGTGGTGCTGCAGGGTGAAATCACCATGTTGCTCGATGATCAGGATGTGGTGCTCAAGGCGGGGGACGTGGTGATCCAGCGCGGCACCAACCACGCCTGGAGCAACCGCTCGGATAAGCCGGCGCTGATGTTGTATGTATTAATTGATGGTGAGTTCGATGACGAACTCCAGGGACACTTCGGCAATAGCGGGCATTAAATCCAGTTGCGCGCTTACTCCGCGTGACATGTTTCACAAGTAGCCATTGCCTGATCAGGGACGGAGCACGCCGCTCGCGACGATGCGATTCCATATATTGCAAAGTCATGACGGCAGCATTGTCTGCTTGCGCAGTCGGGGACAAACCGGTGCTATAGTTTACGCATCAGCAGCAACGCGGGGCCGTAGATCGCGGACCTTCTCCGCAACCACGCGATGCACTGATCACCACTCACCACCTTGATACCGCCACCTCACATCGGCCGTTCCTGGACGGCCGCACGGTCCATTACCCTGCGCCGGAGCATGTTCCTGCGTTTCAGTGCGCTGGCGGCCGGGTCGGTGGCGTTGCTGGCGCTGGGTTTTTTCACGATCGGGCTGCAGCCTGTAGTGGAACGCATCGCGCGCAGCCACTTCAACACCGCAGTGGAAAAAGTGGACAGCGCATTGGGCCATCTGTTCAAACCCGTCGTCGGCATGATCGGCATTTCCCGCGAATGGGCGCGCGATCCCGGATTCGACATCAACCGCACTGACGATTTCAACCGCCTGTTCCAGCCCGTGCTGCGACAATTCCCGCAAATAACTTCAGTGGTCGCAGGCAATACGCTCGGCCACGGCTGGCTGCTGCTTCAATTGCACGGTGAGCAATGGCGCAACCGTTTCACCGACGTCGCGCGTCGCGGCAAAGTGCAGCGCTTCGTGAACTGGGACGCCACGGGCCGGAAAATCCAGAGCGAAGAGATCATCGATTACGATGCCCGCAAGCGGCCGTGGTTCCAGCTTGCAATGTCAGGCCCGGCCGACGGCCGGGTGCACTGGACCGCGCCGTACACGTTTTTTACCACCAAGGATCCGGGCATCACCGGCTCCTCGCGCGTCGATCTGCCCGGCGGGCAGAGCTTCGTCGTGGGCTTTGACATCAAGCTGCTCGACATTTCGCGCATCACCACGGAACTGTCCGTCGGTATTCGCGGCAGCGCCATGGTGCTCACCCGCGACGGCCGCCTGCTCGGTCTGCCGCACAGCGCACGAGGCGAGGATGACGACGCCATTCGCAAGGTGGTGCTGAAACCGGTCGAGAGTTTGAACATCCCTGCGATCACCAGTGCCGTTGCCGTCTGGCGCAACCGGGGCCAGACTGCCGCCTCTGAACTGCGTTATAGCTCCGGCGGCGAAGAGTGGCTGGCCACATTCCGCCCGTTCGTGCTGGGTGATCAGATGTTCTGGATGGTGGTGCAAGCCCCGCTTGCGGATTTCATGCCACCCTGGATTACGCTGGCGGCCACGTTGATTGGCATCATGATGGTGGTGTTGCTGCTCTCGCTGATCATGGCGGGCCGCTTCACCCGCCAGTTCAGTGTGCCGCTGGAAGCGCTGGTGGCTTCGAGCGAGCGCATCGCACACCTTGATTTCAGTCTCGTCAAGCCGGTTGAAACACCGCTCGTCGAGCTGCAGCGACTGGCCACGGCACAGGAGCGCATGCGCGGCATGCTGGGCACATTCCGTGAGACGGTGGATGCGCAGTCCGTCGATCTCAAGCAGCAGATCAACTCGCTGCGCGATACCGAGGCGCGGCTGGCCTACCAGAGCCAGCACGATCCACTCACCGATCTGCCCAACCGCGTGCTGTTCAATGACAGGCTGCAACATGCCATCAGCCGCGCCCACCGCAGCAAACACCTGTTCGCGGTGATGTTCCTCGATCTGGACAACTTCAAGGTGCTCAAC
Source organism: Burkholderiales bacterium (assembly GCA_037969525.1). Lineage (GTDB taxonomy): Bacteria > Pseudomonadota > Gammaproteobacteria > Burkholderiales > SG8-41. The sequence continues at coordinate 4,242 of JBBKXO010000371.1, forward strand.
GATACGCGTGGGCACGCTGCCGGCGACCGCCTGCTGGTCGAAGTGAGCCGCCGCCTGCAGTCCTGTGTGCGCGAAGAGGATAGCGTGGCGCGCTTGGGCGGTGACGAGTTCATCGTGCTGGTAGAAGACCTGAGCAACGAGTTGCGCGACGCCGCCGTGCAGGCCGAGACGCTCGCCGAGAAAATGCGCACCGCCATAGCCCAGCCCTACGTGATCGACGGGCTCGAGCACCATTCCACCGGCAGCATCGGCGTCGCCCTCTATCGCGGCGAGGATGAAACCGGCGACTCAATGTTGCGCAGCGCCGACGGCGCCATGTACCGGGCCAAGCGCTCCGGACGCAACACCGTGCGATTCTTCGATCCGCAGATGCAGCAGGAGCTTGATGCCACCGCCCAGCTCTCGATCGACCTGCGCCATGCGCTGCCACAGGGCGAGCTCTCGCTGCATTATCACGGCCAGTTCGACGGCAACCTGCAGCTCATGGGTGCTGAAGTGCTGCTGCGCTGGCGACGCGCCGATGGCAGCATGGTGTCGCCGGCGGAATTCATACCACTCGCCGAGGAGTCCGGACTGATCCTGCCGATCGGGCAGTGGGTGCTCGAATCCGCCTGTGCGCAGCTCAAGGCCTGGGAACTATCGCCGGCGACCAGCCAGCTGCGGCTGGCCGTGAACGTGAGCCCGCGCCAGTTCCGCCATCCCACATTCGTGGATGACGTCAAGCGCGCGCTCGATATGAGCGGCATACACGGCCACCGCCTAACGCTCGAACTGACCGAAGGCGTGGTACTTGACGACGTTGTCGATTCGATCGCCAAGATGCATGCGCTCAAGGCACTGGGTATCGGTTTGTCGATGGACGACTTCGGCACCGGTTACTCGTCGCTGTCCTATCTGTCGCGACTGCCGCTGGACGACGTGAAGATCGACCAGTCTTTTGTACGCAACCTGGGCTCCATCGCCAGCGATGCTGCGATCGTGCATGCCATCATCGGCATGGCGCACAGCCTGCGGCTGCAGGTCGTTGCCGAGGGTGTGGAGACGCGTGAACAGTTCGACTGGCTGGTGCGCGAGGGTTGTGACAGTTACCAGGGTTATCTCTTCAGCCGTCCCACCCCGCTGGCCGAATTCGAGCAGGTGGTCACACGCAGCGGCAATATACTCGCCTGAGGCAGAGGCCATATCATGCAATCTCGCAAGAAAAAATTATTAACTTATTGATTGCATGAGGTTATTTTAAATTCGCCACTGACAATCAGAACCCGTAAAGTCGCGCCGGATTATCCACCAGTATTCGCTGCAGCACCGCTGCACTTCCAGCCCAATCACTCAGCAGATCCAGCAGTCCCGCGTCATCGGGAAAATCTTTTTTCAGTGAAGGATGCGGCCAGTTGGTCGCATACAGCATGCGTTCAGGTGCGGCACGAATGAGCTCCTGCGCCAACGCACCGGAATCCGCGTAAAGCGGGGGACCCGATTTGGAGCCGTGGTACGGTGCCGAGAGTTTGACCCAGCAGCGCCCGCTGTCGACCAGGCGGCGAAACGTCTTCCAGCCCGCGTCTTCGGGCGCCACCGGCTGCATGAAACGGCCGATATGATCGATCACAAAATCGCAGGGCAATGTGTTCAGTTCCGCCTCACGCTTTGCCAGTTCGCGGCCGTCAGTCTGGATCTGCACATGCCAGCCATGCACGGCGACGCGCGCCGCCATCGCTGCCATGGTGTCCCAGGTCACACCGCCGCCGGGCAGCAGGTGGTAGCGAATGCCGCGCATGCCGAGTTGGTGCAGGCGCGCAATTTCAGCGTCGCTATCTTCGGGAAAAACAATCGCCACGCCACGCAACTGATGCGCTTCATCGGCCAGCGCCTGCATCGCCGCCAGCGTGCAGCGGTTGTCGTTGCCGTAAGCCGTGGGTTGCACGATCACCGTGCGCGAGATGCCGAGACGCGCGCGCAGTTTGCGGTATTCAGCCACAGTGCCGGGCATGGATGGAAAATTCGCGCCGGGCTGCGCAGCGTACTGCGGCTCGAAAATATGCATGTGAGTGTCGCAGGTGCCGGCAGGCACGGGCAAACGCGGTCGGCGCTCAGTCATGGTGTGTGCCGTTCAGAGCAGCGGGTCGTCGTGTCCGGTAGCCGTGCCTGAATCGGCCACTTGTGACGCATGTTCGGCGATTTGCAGCGGCATGCCCAGGGATTCGGCCAGTTCGAGTAACAGATGCAGATCCTTGCGCATGTTGGGCAGCGGCGCATCCGGCGGCGCAGCCACCAGCATGCCTTTCCAGCGCGGACCGAGATCGTGCCACACCTGCAGCACGGTGCTGTTGGCGAGCCCTTGTTTCAATACGGACTTCATCGCTTCCGGCGACACACCTCCGGCCACACCCAGCGCCATCCCTTCGAGCAGCGCCATCACGTTGACGCTGAATACCAGTTGATGCGCGAGTTTGGCCGCCTGCCCGCTGCCGATGGCGCCGGTGTGCGTGATTTCGCGTGCGAACACGCGGAATACCGGCAGCACGCGCTCCAGCGTGGCCGGCATGCCGCCGACCATCAGGCTCAGCGTGCCTTCACGCGCAGCGATGATGCCGCCCGAGATGGGCATGTCCAGCGTATCGCCGCCCTTGGCGGCGATTTTCATCGCGAAGCGCTGCACCGGCTCCGGACCCAGCGTGCTGCCGGTGGCAAATATGGCGCCGGGTTTGAGCGTTTCGAGTATGCCGCCGCGACCCGACACGATCGCATCGGTCTGTGCCGCATCGGATACCAGACTGATGATCAGATCGCTGGATTCCGCAACTGCGGCCGGTGATGCACACGCTGCCGCACCCAGCGCAGCGAGCTCGGTCACCGGCTGCTCGCGCACGTCGTACACCGCCGTGGCGTACCCGGCGCGTAGCAGCCGTTCCGCGATGGGTAGGCCCAGAGCGCCCAGACCAATGACGCCAACGCGCATTCGGGGCGAGGGCATCTACTGCGCCTTGATGCCGGCGTCCTTGATCACCTTGGTGTAACGGGTGA
>JBBKXO010000372.1:0-4733 GCA_037969525.1 Burkholderiales bacterium
CCTGCTCGTCCAGCCTTCGGATATGTAATTCGCAAAGTTTCAAAATGAAGAAGCCCCGCCTGAGAGGGGCTTCTCATACTCTGAGGAAGGGGGCTCGGGGGGAACCATGGGTTCCCCCTGCTCCTTATTCTTCCGCAGGATATGTAACTCGCAAAGCGAGTTACATATCCATACCACCCATACCGCCCATGCCGCCCATACCGCCGCCATGGCCATGTCCAGCGTGGCTGTCTTCCTTAGCCGATTCAGCCACCATGGCATCAGTAGTCAGGATCAGGCCGGCGATCGAAGCCGCGTTCTGCAGTGCGCAGCGCGTGACTTTGGTCGGATCCAGCACGCCCATTTCCACCAGGTCGCCGTATTCGCCGGTTGCGGCGTTGTAGCCGACATTGCCTTTGCTTTCGACCACCTTGTTCACGACCACCGAGGGCTCATCACCCGCGTTGGCAGCAATCTGACGCAGCGGCTCTTCGACGGCGCGCATGACGATCTTGATGCCGGCATCCTGATCGTGGTTGTCGCCTTTCAGCTTGCCCAAACCGCTACGGGCGCGGATCAGGGCTACACCACCACCGGCGACGATACCCTCTTCCACCGCAGCGCGCGTGGCATGCAGTGCGTCTTCTACGCGTGCTTTCTTCTCTTTCATCTCGAGCTCGGTTGCAGCGCCGACCTTGATCAGTGCAACACCGCCTGCCAGCTTGGCAACGCGTTCCTGCAGCTTCTCTTTATCGTAGTCGCTGGTGGCTTCTTCGATCTGGGCGCGGATCTGCTTGACGCGCGCTTCGATCGACTTCTGGTCACCATTGCCGTCGATGATCGTGGTTTCTTCCTTGCCGATTTCGATGCGCTTGGCCTGGCCCAGATCGGCCAGCGTGACTTTCTCCAGCGACAGGCCGACTTCCTCGGCAATCACCGTGCCACCCGTGAGGATGGCGATGTCTTCCAACATGGCTTTGCGACGATCACCGAAGCCCGGAGCCTTGACAGCGCAGGTCTTGAGAATGCCGCGGATGTTGTTGACGACCAGCGTTGCCAGTGCTTCGCCTTCGAGGTCCTCGGCGATGATCAGCAGCGGCTTGCCGGCCTTGGCAACTTGCTCAAGTAACGGCAGCAGATCGCGAATGTTCGAGATTTTCTTGTCGTGCAACAGCACGTAAGGGGTCTCGAGCAGCGCATGCTGTTTTTCAGCGTTGTTGATGAAATAGGGCGAGAGGTAGCCGCGGTCAAACTGCATGCCTTCGACAACTTCCAGCTCGCTTTCCAGGCCTGAGCCGTCTTCGACAGTGATCACGCCTTCCTTGCCGACCTTGTCCATGGCTTCAGCAATGATCTTGCCGATGGTCTCGTCGGCATTCGCCGAGATCGAGCCGACCTGTGCGATTTCCTTGCTGGTGGTGCACGGCTTGGAGAGTTTTTTCAGCTCAGCGATGATTGAGACAACGGCCTTGTCGATGCCGCGTTTCAGGTCCATCGGGTTCATGCCGGCGGCAACGTATTTCATGCCTTCCTGCACAATTGACTGCGCCAGCACGGTGGCAGTGGTGGTGCCGTCGCCGGCGATATCGGAGGTCTTGGATGCGACTTCCTTCACCATCTGCGCGCCCATGTTTTCGAACTTGTCCTTGAGCTCGATTTCCTTCGCAACCGACACGCCGTCTTTGGTGACGGTGGGGGCGCCGAAGCTGCGCTCAAGTACTACGTTACGACCCTTGGGGCCGAGTGTGACTTTGACCGCATCGGCCAGAATATTGACGCCGGCAACAATCTTGTGCCGGGCCTGCTCGTGAAATTTGACTTCTTTTGCTGCCATGTTGGAATCTCCTGAATATGCTTGGTGGGTTACTCGACGACGCCCATGATGTCTTCTTCGCGCATCACGAGCAGTTCCTCGCCTTCGACCTTGACGGTCTGGCCCGAGTATTTGCCGAACAGAACCCGATCGCCGACTTTGACGTCGAGCGGCAGAATTTTGCCTTCGTCGTTTTTCTTGCCTTTGCCTACAGCTTTGACTTCACCCTGATCCGGCTTTTCAGCAGCGGTGTCAGGAATCACGATACCGGAAGCAGTTTTGCGCTCTTCTTCCAGCCGCTTCACGATAATGCGGTCGTGCAACGGACGAATTTTCATGGGTGCGTCTCCTCAAGGATCAATTGAACAATTAAATTAGCCTTGAGTAGGCTTGTTAGCACTCAACTCAGGCGAGTGCTAATTATGAGGGCGTACAGGGAGGAATTCAAGGGGGCCCTGTTCGGGGCCACTCATGAGGTGAGTACTCGCTTACAGAAAAATACTAATTAAATCAACTAGTTATATTTCTTCCCGCTATGCACCACGGGCAGGGCACGATGGGTCGGCAAGCCAAACCGATAGACCGTCTTGCGTTTGCCGCTACAGGCCGGGGGCACCGGCATATGCGGGCAAGGGGGGGCACGGCGTCCTTCTTCGGATAAGGTCGCGTCATCGGCATACTCTTTCCAGATCCCGCCGCGCACCGGTCGAAACGCCCACAGCAGATAACCGCGCGCCGCCGCCAGTTCCACCAGATCATCGGCATCCGGTGTATCGGCCACGGCAACCTGGCTGCCATTAATACTATAAGGATAAGCGCCGAAGGCCTGCAGACATTCCAGCGCCTCGGTCGATTCCGCACCGGGCCGCAGGCAGCCCGGGCGCTCGGCCCGCGCGACATCCCAGGCACCCAATTCCCACGCAGCGTCCATGGCCGCACGATCCACGGCGATCAAGTCGTGCCAGCGCTCATTCAGTTGCAGCGACGAACTGGGAACGGAGGTGTAAGCCACCGCTTCAGCTTCTTCCAGTTCGACCAGCTTCTGTTTGATGAAGCCATGCCAGTGCAAGGTCAGGATCACCGGCGTGTCAGGACAGGGTACGGCTGCAAGTGTAATGCCGACCAGCGGCAGGCCGGTGGCGGACATCTGGTTTTCAATGCGCTCGAGAATCTGCATTTAATTCATCTCCCGGTGTGCTGTTAAACTGCAACAATCACTACAGAAAACATTCAGAGCAAACTCGGTGCCACTGACTCGCGCCGCCCTCTTTATCCTGTCGCCCGATATGTCTGACAGACACGGCCCGCGCAGGAAGTATTCATTAGAGTCCTCTCCATATGCAAACTAGCACTCGTAGTACTGTGCTGCTAGAACGCAGTCGCACCGCGGTGTGGCATCCCTGCACACAGATGAAGCAGCACGAAACACTGCCCATCGTGCCGATCGCCCGTGCACAAGGCTGCTGGCTGTATGACTGTGACGGCAAACGCTACCTCGATGCTGTCAGCTCGTGGTGGGTCAACCTGTTCGGTCACGCCGAGCCGCGCATCAACGCCGCGATCATCGACCAGTTGCATCGGCTGGAACATGTAATGCTCGCCGGATTCACCCATGAGCCGGTGGTGCAGCTTTCCGAGCGGTTGTCTGCGCTGACCGGTGGCGCACTGGGCCACTGTTTTTACGGCAGCGACGGCGCGTCGGCCACCGAGATTGCGCTGAAAATGAGTTTCCATTACTGGCGCAACAGTGGCCGGCCGGACAAAACCGAATTCATCAGCCTCGCCGGCAGTTATCACGGTGAAACGCTGGGCGCACTGTCAGTCACCGATGTCGCACTGTTCAAGGACACTTACGCACCGCTGTTGCGGCATAGCGTACAGGTGCCCAGCCCGGACTGGCGGCAGGCCTCCCCCGGAGTTTCACCGCGTGACCATGCGCTCGGCTGCGCCAAGGCGCTGGAGCAGCATCTTGCGCAACATCATGCGCACACTGCCGCACTGATCGTCGAGCCGCTGGTGCAGGGCGCGACCGGCATGGCGATGTACGATGCCGAATACCTGCAACAGGCGCGCGCACTGTGCGATCACTACCAGGTGCACCTGATCATCGACGAGATCATGACCGGCTTCGGTCGCACCGGCACCTTCTTTGCCTATGAGCAAGCCGCCATCACCCCGGATTTCCTGTGCCTGTCCAAGGGCATTACCGGCGGCTATCTGCCGTTGTCTGTGGTACTCACCCGCGACGCGATCTACCAGGCCTTTTACGATGACGCGATGACGCGCGGTTTCCTGCATTCGCATTCCTATACCGGCAACGCGCTGGCCTGCCGCGCCGCGCTGGCGACACTGGACATTTTTGAGCAGGACCACGTCATCGAAACCAACCGGGCAAAAGCGCAACGCATGACTGCGGCGACACGTGGGCTGGCAACCCATCCGCGGGTGCGCGACTTTCGTACCACCGGCATGATTTGGGCCTTCGAAGTCGCGGACGTGGATGCAACCTTCAGCCGGCGTTTTTTTGAAGCCTCACTGAAGCGTGAACTGTTGCTGCGCCCCATCGGCAACACGATTTATTTCATGCCGCCGTATGTGATCAGCGATGCGGAAATGGACTTGTTAGTCGCGCGCACGCAGGAAGCGCTGGACGCCACGCCTTGAAACTGACTTTCCTCGGCGCTGCAGGCGAAGTGACGGGTTCGAGTTTCCTGCTCGAATCCGATAGCGTGCGATTGCTGGTCGATTGCGGCATGTTCCAGGGCGGACGCGAAGCCGACGCCAAAAACCGCGCGCGCTTTGCCTTTGATCCGAAAACGCTGAACTGCGTGCTGCTGACCCACGCCCACATTGACCACTCCGGCCTGCTGCCGCGACTGGTAGCCGAGGGATATTCCGGCCCCATCTACACCACGGCCGCAACCTGCGATCTGTTGGAGAT
>JBBKXO010000373.1:0-5288 GCA_037969525.1 Burkholderiales bacterium
CTGTGGACGCCCTGGCGCTCGGTGGCCACCTGGTATCTGTGGCGCAGCCTCGACCCGGTGCCGGTCGAATACTGATTGATCATGGACACAGAGTCTTACTAATAACAATAAAAACAATAACTTATGATTTTCCACCCCATTCATGAACCCGTCATCCACCACTCCAACTCTGCCGCATCACGAATTCGTCACCGCAATGCACGACGGGTCCATCACCGTCAATTTTGATCCCAAGGAAGCAGCACACTTTGTCAGCGGACAACTGATGCTGCCGCTGGTGAAGCTGCCGGTACTCGGCATAGGTGTTGCGCTGGCGCTGGTGGGATGGATCTGGACGGGGCTGCTGTTCATCGCGCTGGGCATCATCGTACCGCTGATGATCAAGCGCGGAGCGCCCTATTTCCTGATGCAGCAGGCGCTGGAGAATGAAAGCATTTACCGGAGCCTGCTCAGCGCCAACATCATGCAGATCGTCACGCGTGAGAGCGCGTAAACGGTTTTAATACACCGTCTTCAAGCTCGAGTATGCGGTCGGCACGTTCGGCCATGCGCGGATCGTGGGTGACGATCACGAAACTGGTCTGCGTCTCGCGATTGAGCTGCAGCATCAGGTCGAATACCGTTTCCGCGGTGCGCCGGTCAAGATTACCCGTGGGTTCATCGGCAAGCACACAGGCCGGCCGGGTCACCAGCGCCCGCGCCAATGCCGCGCGCTGACGTTCACCGCCTGAGAGTTCCCCCGGCGTATGCGTCAAGCGATGGCCCATGCCAACGGCTTCCAGCATCTCCCGCGCGGCAGCCAGCGCTAGTGCGCGTGGCTCACGGCGGATGATCAGTGGCATCGCGACGTTTTCCTCCGCGGTGAACTCCGGCAGCAAGTGGTGGAATTGATAGACAAAACCCAGCGCGCGGTTGCGCACCTCGCCGCGCTGCTTTTCACTTTGCCCCGACAACGCTGCACCAAGGATGCGGACTTCGCCGGCACTGGGTGCATCGAGTCCGCCCAGCAAATGCAGCAGCGTGCTCTTGCCGGAACCTGAGGCGCCGATGATCGCCACGCGCTCGCCGCGCATGACGTCGAAATCGACGCCCAGCAGCACCGGCACCGCATCTGCGCCTTCGCGATACGACTTGCGCAAACCACGGCATGAAATCACCGCTGTGCCGGCTTCACTCATAACGCAGTGCCTCCGCCGGATTGACCTGCGCGGCGCGATAGCTCGGATACAGCGTTGCCAGCACCGACAGCACGAAAGCAACAACCGCAGTCAGCACCACGTCACCCGCCTGCAGTTGCGAGGGCAGGTCGGCGATCTGATAAACATCCTGCGGCATGAACTTGACGTGAAACAGATTCTCGATGAAGGCAATGATGCTGGCGACATTCAGCGCGCTGATAATGCCCAGCACGATGCCGCAGCCGACACCGATGGCGCCGATCAGCGTGCCCTGCACCATGAATATGCGCATGACCTCGCCGGGCGAGGCGCCCATGGTGCGCAGGATGGCGATATCGGCCTGTTTTTCCTTGACCATCATAAAGAGGCTGGACACCATGTTGAACGCCGCGATGGCAATGATAAAAAACAGCAGCAGCGACATCATGCGTTTTTCAAGTTCAACGGCGCGGAAGTAGGTTGCATTGAAACTCGACCAGTCACTGACCGCCACTTCCAGCGGCAATTCCGCCAGCAATTCGCGGCTCACCTGACGGGCGAGAAACAGGTCGTCGAGTTTCAACCGCACACCGGTGACCTGTTCATCCATGCGGTACAGGCGCTGCGCATCCTCGATATGCAGCACAGCGAGGCCGGAATCAATCTCGTAGTGCCCGACTTCAAAAGTGCCGGTCACCGTGAACTGGCGCAACCGCGGCAGTATGCCCGCCGGCGTCACCTGCCCCTGCGGCGCCACCAGCACCACTTTCTCACCGACGACCACGCCCAGTGCGCGCGCCAGCGGCGCACCCAGCACCACGTTGTATTCGCCGGAACGCAGCGCATCAAGCCGCCCCGAACGCATGTGCGCGCCGATCTCGCTGACCTTGCTTTCCTCGGCCGGATCAATGCCGCGCAGGAACGCGCCACGCACTTTGCCGCCGCTGGTCAGCAGGCCCTGTGCCGAAACGTACGGCGCTGTAGCGAGCACATGCTTATGTTTCGAGGCAATGGCAGCAACCTCTCGCCAGTCGCGCAGCGTATCGCCCACACCGGTGATCTGCACATGTGCCACCGCATTCAACATGCGGGTGCGCACTTCGCGCTGAAAACCATTGAATACCGAAAGCACCGTGATCAGCACCGTCATGCCCAGTGCAATGCCAATCACCGAAATCAGCGAGATCACCGAAATGAAACGCGTCCGCTGTCGTGCACGGGTGTAACGCAGACCGACAAATAGCGGAAATGAATTCACGGATAATCGCAAAAAAACAAAGGCGCAGTGTGCCACAAATGGCCGGTGACGGCGCCATGGCACAGGCTTTACGCGTGCTAGACTCGTCGCGAGCCATGGTGCATCAACTCAACTGGCGCTGACGATTACGCATTCCGACTGTGCATCTCACTCTTTTCATACCCGACCTGCTGCCGCCCGCCGGCATCGAAGCCGTCTACAACGACAATGGCCCCGCCCCTGTATTGCGCCGCATGTTCAGCCGCAGCGAACGTTTGCCATTTGCCGCCATTGATGCCGAGGTATGGCTGTGCCAGGCCTTTGAAGTCGAGCCGCGCGAGGATTGGCCGGTCGCCGCACTGACCGCTGCAGTCGACGGCATGGCCGTGGAATCCGATTGGTGGCTGCGCGCCGACCCGATCCACCTGCAAATGCAGCGCAACAGCACGCGGTTGATGGCGGCGCCCGCGCTCACCCTCACTGAAGAGGAAGCCGCTGCGTACACTGCGATGCTGAACGCGCATTTCAGTGCCGACGGCATCACGATCACCGCCGCACATCCGGTCCGCTGGTACATCCGGCAGTCTGAAGACACTGCAGTCACCGCCCCCACGCTGAGTGGTGCAGCGGGCCGGCCGCAGCGCGGCACGCAGCTGAGCGGATCACAGTCCAGCCATTGGCATCGCGTGCTCACCGAAGTGCAGATGCTGTTGCACGAACATCCGCTCAATGAGGCGCGTGAAGCTCGTGGCCTGCCGGCCGTCAACAGCCTGCTGCTGTGGGGGGCCGGCCGCAAGCCCGCGGTACCGGGACGGCATTTTTCCCATGTCTGGAGCGACGATGTCCTGGCCACAGCTCTGGCCGTGCAAAGCGCTGCGGAGTGTGCCGCGGCTCCGGCCAATGCTGCCAGTTTGTTTGCCCACCAGCCGGCGGCCGGCAGCCGGCATCTGGTGACGCTGGACCGCGTCCACCACGCCGCACGCTACGGCGGCCCGGATGCCTGGATCAAAGCCGTCGCGGCCCTGGATGAGCTCTGGTTTGCGCCCTTGTGGGCGGCACTGGATGGGCAAAGGCTCAAGGAACTGGTGATCGTTGCCGGAGGGGCCGAGCGATGCCTGCGCTGCACGCTGCGACCCGCCGACAAACTGAAGTTCTGGCGACAGGCAATGACCTGGAAAGCCCTCGCCGGCGACAGTGCATGAGCAATATCGTCACCCGGCCCGTTGATGAAACTGCCGTGGCGCAGCTGCTGGCCGACGGCATGTCGCCGTTCCTGGCACGCATCTACGCCGCGCGCGGCATCGCCAGTGCCGGGCAACTGGCGCCGGATCTGTCGCGGCTGATCGAGCCCGCGCGCCTGCGCAATGCCGACATCATGGCCCGGCTGCTGGCCGATGCCATAGCTGAAAACAAGAAACTGCTGATCGTCGCTGATTATGACGCCGACGGCGCTACTGCTTGCGCGGTCGGCCTGCGCGCGTTGCGTATGTTCGGCGTCCCCCAAGGGGACTTGCTTCGCGGCGCGCAGGTGGATTACCTGGTGCCCAACCGTTTTGAATACGGCTACGGCCTGACACCGGAAATCGTACAGCTCGCCGCGGCGGAAAAAAAACCCGACGTGCTGATCACCGTGGACAACGGCATCGCCAGCATCGAAGGTGTGGCCGAAGCCAACCGGCTCGGCATGCGCGTGCTGGTCACCGACCACCATCTGCCTGGCGAGCAATTGCCTGATGCCTGGTGCATCATCAATCCCAACCAGCCGGGTTGCGATTTTCCCAGTAAAAACCTCGCCGGCGTCGGCGTGATGTTTTATCTGATGCTGGCTCTGCGCGCGGAATTGCGCGCCCGCGGCGCCTATGCCGACAAAGCCGAACCCAATCTCGGCGCCCTGCTCGACCTCGTCGCCCTGGGCACAGTCGCTGATGTAGTCAAACTGGATGACAACAACCGGCTGCTGGTACAGCACGGACTGCAACGCATCCGCGCCGGTCGCGCACAACCCGGCGTCAACGCACTGTTCAATGCTGCCGGTCGCGAAACGCGGCGCGCAGCGACTTACGATCTGGGTTTTGTCGCCGGGCCGCGGTTGAATGCCGCCGGCCGCCTGACCGACATGTCACTGGGCATCGAATGCCTGATTACCGATGACAGCGCGCGCGCCGCCGAAATCGCCCGTGAACTGGATCAGTTGAACCGCAAACGCCGCGACATCGAAGCCGACATGCAGGAATCGGCGCTGGCAACGGTTGAAGACGTGGAACCGGGTTTTACACTGAGCCTGTTCGATGCCGGGTGGCATCAGGGTGTCATCGGCATACTCGCCTCACGGCTGCGCGAACGATTCCACCGGCCGACATTTGCCTTTGCCGCGGCTGGCAATGGTGAACTGAAAGGCTCCGGACGCTCCATCCCGACGTTGCACCTGCGCGACGCGCTGGATCTGATCTCGAAGCGCCATCCGCAACTGATCCTGCGCTTCGGCGGCCACGCCGCGGCCGCCGGCCTGACCCTGCGCGAAGATTCGTTTCCCGAATTCCGGGCGGCCTTCGAAGCCGTGGCCGGTGAACTGCTGACCCCGGCCGATCTGGAGCGCGAATGGCTCACCGACGGCTCGCTGCCGCCGCAGGAAATGACGCTGGACAACGCCGCGACGCTGGGCGACGCGGTGTGGGGCCAGGGTTTCGCCGAGCCGCGTTTTTATGATCAATTTGAAGTCGCTGCCCAGCGCGTGGTTGGCGAGCGCCATTTGAAACTGCAGTTGCGCCGCGGCACCCCCCAAGGGGACTTGCTACGCAGCGCCCCCCAAGGGGACTTGCTACGCAGCGCCCCCCAAGGGGACTTGCTACGCAGCGCCCAGTCCGTGGATGCCATGCTGTTCGGTCACGCCGATC
>JBBKXO010000374.1:0-3474 GCA_037969525.1 Burkholderiales bacterium
TTCTTGAGCAATGCTTCATTCGCCAGGTCCTGCGCTTTCCAGGTCTTGATTTCGCCGCTCGCGATCATGCCGGAAACGACGTCGTCGAACAGCTTGTCAGGTACTGCCGCCGCCGCCGCGATTGTCAACAACCAGCTGCTGCCCGAGTTCCTCGCCCAGCTTCGCCCCTACCAGGCGTCCGACCAGGTCCGAAGTGCCGCCCACCGAATAAGGTACGATGAAACGGATGGGGCGCTCAGGATAACTGTCTTGCGCGGCCCAACCCTGGCCGCCCAGCAGACACAATAGGGCAAACAGGCCGCCGTGGATTAAAGGTTGTTTCATGTCTTCCTCCTCGTTGGATTTATGATTGCACTCCTGCTGCTGCCACCTCGGTTTGCCGGTTCATGTAATCCGACCAGCTCACCGTGATCTCGCCTCTGATTGCCACCACTTATTGCGTCAGCTGCAGCACCATCTGCGCTACATAACGCTGCGTGACCTCACGCATCGCCTCCGGTGTGAGATTGCTGACCGGATGTGGCAACTCGATAAACGGATGCCCGTCCATGCCCTTGCTGCGAAACTGGTACACGGCGGCATTCTTGAACACCTGCGTCAGAAACAGCGTCGCCGGAATGCCGCGTTTTTCGAATTCCATGGTGTCGTGCACACTGCACAACGTGCAGGATCCTCACCCGCCCAGCGCCGCTGCCGCCACCTGAACTTTGCTTGCCATTTCGTTGATGATCGCCGCGGATGCCGGCTTCGAATAATGTTCCTTGCGCTGGATGATGACATCGGCAACACCGTAATCGCGGCGCAACACCTCCGCCACCATGGCGAGAATGACGTCGGCCTGTTCCTTGGTGTTGTCGAGCAGACCGACCACCTTGCCGGCGAGGTCCATCGGTCGCGGCGCCAGTGCGATTTTCGCGCGATTACCACCCGCAGTGGGATCGATAAAACCGAGATTGTCTGCAGCGACAGTGTCATTCATGAGATGAAAATACTCCACTATCGCAGGCGCATCAACCCGCAGAATTACACGTCATAAATGCCGTGCACGGAATGGCTGGATTCATTCCAACCGTGGCACACCGCAGTGACGGGGCCCAGGCCCCCGGCCACGATGAGATGCAGCCGCTGCGGATCTTTCACCGCCTTCACCAGCGCAGTGTCATCCTCGGGATCGAGTCCCATGGCTACTGCACGTTCCGCGCGCCAGTTGCCGCCGCGCTTGAGATTTTTCTGCGTGCGTACTGCATAGTCGCAAAGCTGGTACTGCACCGCCTTGCGCGACAGGCCGGCATCCGCGCACAGCTTCGCATGCTGCGGGCTCATCGCCACCACAACATCCGAGTTGAACCACATGTTCCATGAACCCGGCGCCGTCATTGCATCGCCGATGCCGCGCAGCAACCGCTGCGGCTCGGTACTGACATCGTCGAAATGCAGCCGCGGACTCTCGACCATGGCGCAGGTAATCACATTGTCATCCGCGGCATAGCCGCGCGACACGGCGAGACTCTCCCAGGGTGTCTGCGCCATGTGTTCGGCCAGGCAGGCGGTATAGCGGATCGGCGAAGCAAACACCGTTGCCGAGGCCAGACCGGCGATGCCACCGCCCATGTTCAGCAACAGCAGGCGGATCGCGCGCCCAATGGTCGCATTCGCCCTGAAGCCAGGGCCAAAGCAGCCGTTGCCGCCGCGGATGCCGATTTTCTCCGCATACGGACCGTTGACGATCATCAGCGGCGCAACGCCGTGCATAGTGCACTGCACGCCGCCCATGTTCAGTTGTTCGCGCAGGATCAGTGCAATGCCGCCGAGAACCACCGGCAGGTATTCAGGCTTGCAACCAGCCATCAGTGCATGGATCGCCACTGTGCGCACTGTGGCCACGTCACCCGCAGGCGGTATGGGGCCGATGACTTCATCAGGATCGCGCCGGGTCGCCTTGAGCATGGCCTGTACGCGCGCCTCGGTCGGGGTGACGACCGGAAATCCGTCGGACCATTCCTTTTCGAGAAAAAATTCGAATTCGTCCATTGCTGCGGCCAACCTGCATCTCCTCAAAGCGATGAGCTTCGCACCCGGTTCCAGGGGAAACTTCTATTCGTGTTTTTTCAGCAGCCGCAGTATTGCTAGCGTCCAGCCGTATCCCGCCCGAGTATCAGACAATTCGCCGCGTGCGACAACCGGCAGCGGCAGTCGCAGCCACCCGCACCGGTTGCCACTGAATGCGCCGTTACTTGTTCGGCTGCGGCGTGATGCGCAGATAAGGCTTCACCGCCTTGAACCCCTTGGGGAATTTCTTTTTCAACACTTCGGGGTCCGTTATCGACGGGACGATGATCACGTCCTCGCCGTCCTTCCAGTTTACCGGCGTCGCCACGCTGTGGTTGTCGGTGAGCTGCAGTGAATCGATCACGCGCAGGATTTCATTGAAGTTGCGGCCGGTGCTCGCGGGATAGGTGATCGTCGTACGGATCTTCTTTTTCGGATCGATGATGAATACTGAACGCACCGTCAGCGTGTCGTTGGCATTGGGGTGGATCATGTCGTAGAGGTTCGCCACCTTGCGGTCGGGGTCACCCAGTATCGGGAAATCGACCTTGGTGTTCTGCGTCTCGTCGATGTCACCGATCCATTTTTTATGGGAAGCCACGTCATCCACGCTCACCGCCAGCACTTTGACATTGCGCTTGGCGAATTCGGCCTTGAGCTTCGCCGTCGCGCCCAATTCCGTGGTGCACACCGGCGTAAAATCCTTGGGATGCGAGAACAGCACACCCCAACTGTCCCCCAGCCACTCGTGAAATTTGATCGTCCCTGCAGTCGATTCCTGAGTGAAATCAGGGGCGATGTCGCCCAAGCGTAATGCGGCCATGTCGATCTCCTTATCAAGTTGGTACAGCGGAACCGTCGTCATGCTGTCCAATTCCGGACCGTTATACATCTACCTGCACCGAGCTTATGTCAACCCGTGCGGTCACTTGAAGGAATGAATGGCAATAACGTTATGGCGCTACGCCATATATGGCGCCGCGCCAGTCTGCAGCACAGTAAAAATACATAACTAGTTGATTATATTAATATTTTTTAGGATACTGCGGGCCGCGCATCGAAGATCAGTTACTTGGTGTCGGGCGTGCGCGGATCCATTTCCAGCACCACCGGCGAACTGGCGCCGATGGTGACGTAGGTCTGCTGCTGCTCGACAGGCAGGGCCACGCCAACGCGCAACCGCCACACCCCGTAGCCCGCCATCGCCGCCAGTACCAGCGCAAAAAACGTCAGCAGACCGCCGGGGCCCTGCAGGTCCATCAGCGCACCGGCCGCCACAGGTCCGAGCACGGCACCGATGCCGTGCACCAGCAGCAGACTGCTCGAGGCTTCGAGTGTCTCGTCCTGCGTAATGCGATCATTGACCAGCGCCACGCTGAGCCCGTAAATCGCAAACACCAGTCCGCCGTAAAAAAACACGCAGAC
>JBBKXO010000375.1:0-3373 GCA_037969525.1 Burkholderiales bacterium
AGGATCTGATGCCGTGCCTTGACCCCGCCGGGGGCAACCAGCCGGTCAAACTGACTGCGCAATGCCTGCTGCCGCGCTGTCGGCAATTCGCTGGGCTTTAATACCGCGCGATCGAGTACCTGCAGTGTGCCGCTGCCCAGTTGTGTGAGCACGGATTCCGGCACCTTGAAGGCGATCCATTCCGCCAATACAGGCAGGCCCCAGACGTAGCCTGCCACCAGCGCCGCCACGGTCAGCGCCACTGATACCAATGCCGCGCGCCAGTACTGCTGCAGCCGCACAACCAGGCTGTCGGCATAACCGCTGCGGGCCAGCAATGCGGAAAATCGCGCATGGTCGCGCACTTCGCACAGTGCGCCGTCGTTGAAACTGATCAGCCGCGGAGCCGCACCCATGGGTTCAGACACCCGCAATGCGGACAGCGGCTCGCTGCGGGTGATGCCTACACCCCGCACCAGCAGCGCGTCGCCGCTGAGGCTCAGCGTGACCTTGTGCGCGCGTGCGGACTTCCCGTCGAAATAGTCGGCCGCAACTGATGCAGTCTCAGAAGGAGATATCGACATCGAACACATCGGCCGTTTCTTCACCCACTGCGCTGACTGCACGTTCCTGTGTGGCGATGAACTCATCCAGGTCGCTTTGCGCCTGCAACGCCGTGTGCTCCAGCCGGTAGCGTGCGACACGGATGTCCGCAAATGGTTTGTACAGACCGAGCGTCAACAGGATGCCCAGGAAATTGGTCAGGTAGATCCAGAACAAATCACGGGCGCGCACATTGCTCTGGAAGGCGTGGGTCCCGAGCGCCGTATGGTTCCACACCAGATTCTGCATGCGCGCCGCAAACCACGGGCCGATGATCAGGAACAGCAACAGATAGAAACCGAGCATCACAAACACGATCATGCCGATGAACTTGGCCTTGTCCCGCTCGTCCCCGTCACCGCCAAAAATAGAAAGTGCGGGACCGAGCAGCGCGAAGGCAATTCCGAACACAATGCCGGCGAGGAATATCATGCCGAGCATTTTCAAATAAACGCCAAAGAATTTGCCGACGCCGGCATCGAAACTGAAGGCCGTTTCGCCGAAGCGGCTGTTGTTGTGCTGATAGGCCTTGATTTCACGGTGCGCCATCGGCATCAGGATGAACAGCGTGATGTAGCCGACGATGGGCCACAGCAGAAACGCCTGATAGGCGCCGCCCAGTGATCCCGAAAAGTGAAAGCGCAGTCCACGATAACTGCTGTTGGCCATCTTGAAGCGCAGTGAACGCTGGATCAGCCACGGCATGATCCCGAGCAGCGCTGCCAGTGCCATGAGACCCAGTCCCCAGTGCAGGCCGCCGAAGACGTTGTAGCCGACCAGCAGCAGGACGCCGATCACCCGACCTTTGAGGATGGCCATGGGATTGCCGTGATAATCAAAGCTGCTGCCGGCGATGGTCGTGTTGCGGTAGAAATACTGCAGGCGACGCACTTTCGCCCACGCCGAGTAAATGCCCAGCGTCAGTATGGTGAGTGCCAGATTGACGATCCAGATCCGAAAATATTCCCCGCCCCTGCCGGTGAATTCGAATGGCCGCATTTCCGTTTCGTGCCCGGTTGCAGTTGTCATGGTTATCTCCCTAACGGCTCCCTGGAGCCAGCGGCGCATGGTAAGGCGGCAACTTCTGCTGTCGCCGCATCCGAACGTTGCCATCAGCGGGGGAAATCATACGTCAGGGTGTGAGGCGGCTGAAAGTAATTTATACCCGCGTCATTAACGCTGATTGATTATTCTGGTGATACAGCACTATGGCCTAGCGTGTATTGGCTGCAGCACCGCTCTGCCACAAATGTACGCGCCAGTTGAGACCGATCAGCGCCGTGACGGCTATGCCAAACACACAATAGGCGCTGGCCGTGGCTGCGTAGCCGAAACTGGCGATTAGCGGTCCGGCGAGCAGCAATCCCGGCAGGTTGCCGTATATCGCCATCATGCGGATGCCCATGATGCGGCCGCGATAGCGCGCATCCGATGTGCGCAGCAGCAGCGTGTTGATGGGAATCAGCCCCATGGTCTGCATGCAGCCGGCGAGCATCAGCGCCGGGATGCCCGTCGCAGTGCTGCCGGTATTGGCGAACACCAGCAGCAGTGTCAGCCAGGCTGCGCCGAATATCAGCATGGCGCGCGCCGGTGGGAAAGCCCCGCCGAAACGGCTCATGATGAGCGAGCCTGTCAGTGATCCGGTCGCCGCAGCAGCGACCATGGTGCCCAGCGTAGTCTGGTCGCCACCGTATACCGCCTTGGCCACATAGGGCATCAGTCCGTTGAACAGCGGGAACGCCGTCAGGTTGAGCAGGAAGGCAAACAGCATGGTGGCGCGCAGATGGGGTGAGTGCCAGACATAAGACAGCCCTTCCCGCAGATCACGCCACGGCGTGGGCCGCCCGGATTTGATGTTTGCATCCTGCAGCACCGGACTGACGCTGCCGGCTTTGCGCGTAAATATCACGCTGATTACATAGAAACTGACGACCACGGTATAGGCCGGTCCCATGCCCATGGCCGCAACCAGCCCTGCGCCGGTCAGCGCGCCGGCGATCCGCGCCGAGTCCTGGGTGGTGCGCTGGATACCCATGGCGCCCATTAACTGTGCCGAGGGCATGGTCTCGCCGACCATGGCGGTGCGCATGCCGATATCGGATGGTCGTACCAGACCCAGCACCGCAGTGATCGCCAGCACGATCATCGGTGTCAGCGCGTTCATGAACGCCAGCGTCATCAGCAGCAATGCCAGTACGGCATACAGTGTGCGCATGGCACACAGCACGTGACGATGGCCGATGCGGTCCCCCATGACGCCGAACATCGGTGCCAGCAGTGTGCCGATGTATAGCAGTGATGCGAAGATGGTCAGCATCAGCACCGAGCGCGTCTCGACCAGCACATACCAGCCGAGGATCAGCGTTTCCATTTCGAATGCCCAGGAGGTCGCCAGATCGGCGGGCCACTGGAGGCGGAAGCTGCGGACGCTGAATGGCGCAAGCGCCGAAGCTCGTATGGGCGTGCTCATGCCATCAATCCAGCACCATCAGCCAGTCCACTGCGGTCGCGCCCTGTGGTCCGGCCAGCACCGGATTGAGATCGAGCTCGGCGAGCCGCGGGCCGGCGGCAGCCCCGAAGCGCGACACCGCGCTGACCATGCGCGCCAGTGCGGTCTTGTCCACCGGCGGCTTGCCGCGCACGCCGTCGAGTATGACTTTGCTCTTGAGTTCATCGAGCATGCGCAGGGCTTCGGCTTCAGTCACCGGGGCGGCGCGGAACACCACGTCCTTGAACACTTCGATCAGCACGCCCCCCAGCCCTACCATCACCACCGGGCCGAATGCCGGAT
>JBBKXO010000376.1:0-8261 GCA_037969525.1 Burkholderiales bacterium
GCACCGAGCCGACCATGCCACGCCAACCGATAATGCCTACCTTCATCATTACAAATACCTTTAAAAACAATATATTACATCAAATCGCCGCAACCACCGCATCACCCATTTCAATCGTCCCAACCTTGCGCGCGCCGGGTTCATCGATATCCGGCGTGCGGTAACCTGCTGCCAGCACACTTTTCACCGCCGCCTCGATCCTATACGCCCATTCATCCTTGTTGAATGTATAACGCAACATCATGGCTGTCGACAGGATGGTGGCCAGCGGATTGGCAATATTTTTTCCGGCAATGTCGGGAGCAGAACCATGTATGGGTTCATAAAGTCCGCCCCCCTCCGAATTCAGCGAGGCCGAGGGCAGCATGCCGATCGACCCCGTGAGCATCGAAGCCTCATCCGACAGGATGTCACCAAAGATGTTCCCGGTGACGATGACGTCAAATTGCTTGGGATTGCGCACCAGCTGCATTGCCGCGTTATCCACATACATGTGCGAGAGCGCCACCTGCGGATACTGCTTCGCCACGTCGTTGACGATCTCCCGCCAGAACCGACTGGTCTCCAGCACATTTTCCTTGTCCACCGAGCACAGTTTTTTTCCGCGCTTCAAAGCCGTCTGGAAACCGACCTCGGCAATGCGGCGGATCTCCGGCTCCGAGTACAACATCGTGTCGTAGCCTTCGCGTTCGCCGCGCGCATTGTCGCGCCGGCCGCGCGGCTCGCCGAAATAGATGTCCCCCGTCAGTTCGCGGATGATCATCAGATCCAGTCCGGACACCACCTCCGGCTTCAGCGTCGATGCGCTGACCAGTTCCGGATACAGCACAGCCGGCCGCAGATTCGCAAACAACCCGAGTTCCTTGCGAATGCGCAGGATGCCCTGCTCGGGACGCTGCGGTCGCGGAAGCGCATCATATTTGGGGCCGCCGACGGCACCGCACAGCACCGCATCAGCCGCTCGGGCCAGCTTCAAGGTCGAATCCGGCAACGGGTCCCCATGCGCGTCAAATCCGGCACCACCAAAAGGTGCTTCCTCAAATTCCAGTTTCAGGCCGTCGGCTGCCAAACGGCGCAGAACTTTCAGCGCCTGCCCGACAATTTCCGGTCCGATGCCGTCGCCGGCGAGTACTGCAATTTTCATTTTTAGTCCGTGAATGGTGAACGGGTGAACGGGTAAGGCCAAGCTCCCTTTCCCCGTTCCAGGGGAAACCTGACCCGCTCACAGGTTCACGAATTAATCAAAACAGCCAGGGCTGCGCCGACTTATGCTTGGTCTCGAATGACTTGATGCTGTCCGCATGCGCCAGTGTCAGACCGATGTCGTCCAGCCCGTTGAGCATGCAATGCTTGCGGTGCGGGTCGATGTCGAACTTGTAGCTGTCGCCCGTAGGTGTGCTGACCGTCTGCTGCTCCAGGTCGACTGCCAGCCGGTAGCCCTCATGAGCTTCGGTTTCTTGAAACAGCTTGTCGACGATCTGGGGATCAAGCTTGATCAGCAACAGGCCGTTTTTCAGACTGTTAGTGTAAAAAATATCGGCAAAACTCGGCGCAATGATGGTCTGGATGCCGAATTGCAGCAGCGCCCACGGCGCGTGTTCGCGCGAGGACCCGCAACCGAAATTTTCCCGCGCCAGCATGACGGTGGCACCCTCGAAGCGCTTGCGGTTCAAAACAAAATCCGCATTCAACGGCCGCCCGGTATTGTCTGAGTCCGGCTCACCGCGATCGAGGTAACGCCATTCATCAAACAGATTGGCGCCAAAACCCGTGCGCTTGATCGATTTCAGGAACTGCTTGGGGATGATCGCATCGGTATCCACATTGGCACGATCCAGTGGCGCGACCAGCCCTTCCTTGCGTACAAATTTTTCCATGGTCTATTGGTTCGCTTTCCGCTGGATGGCCTCGCCGGCTTTTTCAACGTCCTGGCCGACACCGCGCATCGTATTGCAACCCGCCAATACCATCAGTGCCAGCAACATAATGATCATGCGATTCATGAGCATCTCCTTCGTTCAGTTCAATTCACGTACATCGACGAAATGTCCGGTCACTGCCGCAGCAGCGGCCATCGCCGGACTGACCAGATGGGTCCTGCCACCCTGACCCTGCCGGCCCTCGAAGTTGCGGTTCGAGGTTGAAGCACAGCGCTCGCCCGGGTTCAACTGATCTTCATTCATGCCCAGGCACATGGAGCAGACCGGCTCGCGCCACTCGAACCCTGCGTCCTTGAATATGCGGTCCAGCCCTTCCTGTTCAGCTTGCGCCTTGACCTGCCCGGAACCCGGCACCACCATCGCCAGCTTGATGTTGCCGGCCACCTTGCGGCCCTTGGCCACAGCTGCAGCAGCACGCAAATCCTCGATGCGTGAATTGGTGCACGAGCCGATGAACACCTTGTCGAGCCTGATGTCACGAATCGGCGTGTTCGGTTTCAGATCCATGTATTTCAGTGCACGGGCGTAGCCCTCACGCTTGGTCGGATTGGTTTCCTGCGCCGGATCCGGCACTTTGCCGTCGACGCTGGTCACCATCTCCGGCGACGTGCCCCATGTCACCTGCGGCACGATGTCCTCGCCGCTGATGGTCACCACCTTGTCGAATTTTGCGTCAGCATCACTGGTCAGCGTACGCCAGTGCGCAGCCGCCTGGTCCCACATTGCGCCGGTCGGCGCAAACATGCGCCCCTTGCAGTATTCGATGGTCTTGTCGTCCACCGCCACCATGCCGGCACGCGCACCGCCTTCGATAGCCATATTGCACAGGGTCATGCGACCCTCCATCGACAGTCCGCGTATGCAGCTGCCGGCAAATTCGACTGCATGGCCGGTACCGCCCGCCGTGCCTATTTTTCCGATGATCGCCAGCGCGACGTCCTTCGCCGTAACACCGGGCCCCAGCTTGCCCTCAACCACGATCTGCATGGCCTTGGACTTTTTCATCACCATGCATTGCGTCGCCAGCACATGTTCGACTTCGCTGGTGCCTATGCCGAAGGCCAGCGCGGCGAACGCGCCGTGAGTACTGGTATGCGAATCACCGCACACCACCGTCATGCCCGGCAGCGTCGCACCGTTCTCCGGCCCGATGACATGGACGATGCCCTGACGTTTGTCTAGGAACGGGAAATAGACCTTGGCCTTGTGCTCCTTGATGTTCTTGTCCAGCGTCTCAACCTGCAACCGCGACACCTGGTCAGTAATGCCGTCCATGCCCCGGTCCCAGTTGCGCGTCGGCGTGTTGTGATCCGCAGTTGCAACCACTGAGTCCGGCCGCCATACCTTGCGCCCGGTCAACTTCAAGCCTTCATACGCCTGCGGGCTGGTCACTTCATGCACCAAGTGCCGGTCGATGTAGATCATCGCCGTCCCGTCCGCTTCCTCGCGGACGAGATGGCTTTCCCAAAGTTTGTCGTAGAGTGTTTTGCCTGCCATGCGATTACCGTTTCGTGTTTATTTCGTGGTTAAGCCGCTGAAACGGTTGATTATCTCACAGGGATGCTGACCCTTGAATGCCCGGCGTCACACCCGTATCACGTCTTGTCCGTCAGGCCCCGCCACAGTACGGCCGCCGCAGCCAGTGCACAGACTGCCGACAGCGTGAAGGTCAGGCCCGCACCCAGCCCGCTCCAGGCATAGCCGCTGGCCAGACCGCCGATAGTGCCGCCAAAACCGTAGGCCAGGCTGCCGTAGATCGCCTGGCCCCGCGCCTGGTGGCGGCCGCGGAACAGCTTGTGCACAACACCGATCGCCGCGGCGTGAAACGAACCGAAACTCGCCGCGTGCAATGTCTGCGCGCCCAGCAACAGCACCACGCTGTCGGCTCCCCAGCCGATGACTACGAAGCGCAGCGCCGCGAGTAGCGTGCTGGCGATCAGTATCTGGCGCAGTGTGTACGCACGGTACAAATGTGACATCCACACAAAAATGCCGATCTCGCAGATTACGCCCAGCGCCCACAACCAGCCCGCCAGCGATTTGCTGTAACCGTGATCAACCAGATGAATCGTATAGAAGGTGTAATACGGCCCGTGCGCCGCCGCTAGCAACGCAGATGCCGCCACCAGCGCAACGACTGCCGGTTTGCGAATGATCTGCCACACCGGCAGCACGTCGTCGTCATGAGGCGCTACCGGCGCATCGTGCACCAGCCACGACAATATCAGCATGCCCAGCATCAATCCGCCGACGACCCACAGCAGCGCCCGCGGACTGCTCATGTCCAGCAGATAACCCACCGCAACCACTGCCGCGATGAATCCCACCGAACCCCAGACTCGAATGCGGCCATAGCGGCCAATTTCATCGCCGAGGTGCGACAACGTCGTCGCCTCGACCAGCGGCAGCGCCGCGCTCCAGAAAAAAGTCATCGCCAGCAGCACGACGAACAGCCAGGCAAAACTGCTGCCGAAAAATATTCCTGCGAATGCCAGCGTACCCGCCGCGCCGGCCGCCCGTACGATGCCCAGCCGTGTTTTGCCGTGATCGGCAAGCCAGCCCCACAGGTGCGGCGCGACGATGCGCGACAACTGCGGCAACGCCATCAGCATGCCGATCTCGACGGCGCTCATGCCGACCGAATGCAGATACAGCGCGAAGAACGGCGCAAACGCGCCGAGGTAGGCGAAGTAAAAAAAATAAAACGAAGAAAGATTGAGATAGATCGGCTTGGGCACGGTCGGCACCGCGCGACGCCGCGCACGGACTACTGTAACTAGTTGATTTTAAATGATTATTTTATGCTTCATCGGGATCAGGATTTTCTTCTGCAGTCGCCGCGCGCAATTTTTCGATGACGCCCTGTGGCGCCTGCGCGGCAATGACCGGTGTCCCGGTTTTCACGTCTGCGTTTTGCGCGCGATGGCGCAGCGCATGATCCATCAGCGTCAGCGCCAGCATCGCCTCACAGATCGGCGTCGCGCGGATGCCGACGCACGGATCATGACGGCCGTGGGTTTCAATCATCGCCGCCTTGCCTGCGGTATCAATCGTGTGGCGCGCAAGGCGGATGCTGGAAGTCGGTTTCACCGCGACATTGACGACGATGTCCTGTCCCGTCGAAATGCCGCCCAGCACGCCGCCAGCGTTGTTCGTTACAAATCCCTGCGGCGTCATTTCATCCGAGTGTTCGGTGCCCTTTTGCGTCACTGCGGCGAACCCGGCGCCGATTTCTACGCCCTTCACCGCATTGATGCTCATCATGTTGTAGGCGATGTCAGCGTCGAGTTTGTCGTACACCGGCTCGCCCAGACCCACCGGCACGCCGGTTGCGACCGTAGTGATTTTCGCACCTACCGAATCGCCGGACTTGCGCAGTTTGTCCATGAAGGTTTCAAGCTCGGCGACAATCTTTGCATTCGGTGCGAAGAACGGATTGTTGCCGACTTCATCCCAGGTCACGAACGGAATTTCCACCGGCCCGAGTTGCGACATGTAGCCACGAATTACGGTGCCATACTTTTCGTGCAGCCATTTTTTGGCAATCGCGCCCGCTGCCACACGCACCGCGGTTTCGCGCGCTGACTGGCGCCCGCCACCGCGGTAATCACGAATGCCGTACTTCTGCCAATAGGTGTAATCGGCATGACCTGGACGGAATAGGTTCGCAATTTTCGTGTAATCCTTGCTCTTTGCATCGGTGTTACGGATCAGCAAGGCGATCGGTGCGCCGGTGGTCCTGCCTTCGAACACGCCGGAGAGGATTTCCACCTTGTCTTCCTCGCGGCGCTGCGTGACATGGCGCGAAGTGCCGGGTTTGCGGCGGTCGAGCTCGGCCTGGATATCAGCCTCAGTCAGCTCCAGTCCCGGCGGACAGCCATCGACCACGCAGCCGATCGCCGGCCCGTGCGACTCGCCGAAAGATGTGACGCAAAACAAGGTGCCCAGCGTGCTGCCCGACATAGCTTAAAAACTCCAGTAAAATCAAGCGTGAAGTTTAGCATGGCAACCACCGCATCAATGGTCGAGTCAAAGTAACCGATGACTGACAAACCTGACCCTGAAAAAATCAAAGGCCCCGGCGGGCTGAACATGCGCGAATTGCATGAACTGGTGAAACAGAGCCATGGCCGCGACCAGGCCGGACGCACGCCGAACAAACTCAAGCAGCCGCAGAACCGCTGGCAGCGCCTGGTGCGTTATGTCTGGGACAAAAAGCGCGGTTAACTCTTCCCCCACGTCAATGCCGAATGCTGAATGCAACCTTAATTCGTGCAGTAGGCCGCCATTAACCGAAACAATCTAATTCTCCGGCTGCAGATCAAGTTCGAGTACGGTCCATTCCGTCACGCCTTCAAGTCCGAAAGCGTGTTTCTTCGGAACTGTCCCCGCAATCCGATACCCGAAGTGCTTCACATACCAGGCAATGGTTCGCGGTCGGTCAGCCTCGGTGCGCACTTTTTCGATGCCCTGCACGCGCAGGGCCGCCAGACGTGCACGGTGCAGTCTCAAACCAATGCCTCTACCTACCCAGGCCGGATCCACCGCGAGACTCTCGGTTACCGCGAACCGCTCCGACTCGATCACGTAACTGGCCACGCCGACGACACGGTCCTTCATAGTAGCGACCAGGGTACGGCCCGCCTCCAGTCCGCTGCGCTCGGTATCAGAATGCTCGGGGCCAGGCGCGACGGGCGCCATGCCCCAGCAGCCGAGAATTTCAACTACCCGGCCCAGATCGTCCGGGCGCATGAGACGAATATCAATGCCGGTCATGGGAGCAGTCATGCTCCCTGCGGATCAATCGCATCCAACGCCGCCGAGAATGCCATCACAAACTTTTCGTGTACCGGCGCACGCTCGGGCCGATCTTCACCCGGGGGCACAATGATTTGTGGGGGCGTGTTGATCTCCCATATCTGCGGGATGCCATCGAGCAACGCGTAATCAATTCGACCGTAAGAAATGTTCGCCAGACGGAACACCCGACGCAGCACCTCAACGTGAGGATTAGCTTTCAGATAATCCAGCTCCTCGCGAACAGTCTCCTGATCCACGATATCAGCCGTCTTCACCAGCCAGTTTCGACTTTTAAACAAATGACGCGGCACGATACGTTCCCCCACCACGAAGCAGCCATACTTGCGGTAGATACCTGCAGCATCGGCAGTGTCGCAAAACTCGATGGCGATCATACCGGGCTTGGCAATGCGCCTTGCCTCCACCTCATAAGCTTCGCGACTGGGAAGCAGCGGTGGCGCATCCCGGACAGTGCCATGCTCGAGACGCAGGAAGACCGGAAAACGCATGGTGCTGTCCTGTACACCGGCTTGGTAAGCCTTGAATCTGTTAAATCCGCTCGCGTGGAGCTGCCGCAGCAATTCAAACCGCCCCAGCGACTTCGAAGGATCGTTGAGCACACGCTCCGGACCAAGGTGCAGGACCAGCTCATCATGCAACCGTGTTACCCACTGCCGCGCCGGAGAGGGCGGATTACGACTGCCGAACGGCTGGTTGAAGTTGGTAAAAATATAAGTCCCATACGGCATCCGCAAATGCTTCTCCGCTAGCAGACGCTCGTAAGTAACAACCGTGATGCGGGCCGCGAGTGCACGCCCTGCGTTTAACAGGAAGCCCTGCATGACGCCGGCATGGCGTTCAGATGTCAGGTAATAAATCACAATTGATCCATGTAGCGGTGGACTATTGCTGCGCAATCTCCCCGCACTCTATGTATCCGCGTTGACAGATTCCCGCCTCCCCGATGGTACCTACGTAAAGTAGCCCATCGCGAGCAACCCGAATCCAACGCCGATGAAAGTAACAACGCGCTTCATCATTCCGGCGTAGCGTCAGCTCTTATACACCAAAGTAACCTGTTGTTTTTATTCGCTTTTTAAATCGGAGCTATTGGCGCAGGAATGCCATACCCCAAGCCACGCCAAAGCCCGTCGCATCCGTTGCCACCGCACCGAGCCCTCCCTTGCAACTGTGCGCCGACAGATCCATGTGGATCCACGGACGTTGGTCGGTAAAGCGCTGCAGCAGCCGCGCGGCAAGGATGTGGTCGGCCTCGCCGTCGAGCGTGCATTGCTTGACGTCGGCCACCGTGCTGTCGAGTGCGCTGTCGTAATCGTCGTCCATCGGGAACGCACACAACCGCTCACCGGAATCCACGCCCGCCGCCAGCGCCTGTTTCGCCAATGCGTCACTGGTCACAAATATGCCACTGTAGCGACTGCCCAGCGCGACGTGCATGGCGCCCGTCAGTGTCGCAAAATCCACCATGACATCGGGCTTGGCCCGCGCCGCCAGTGTCAG
>JBBKXO010000377.1:0-3188 GCA_037969525.1 Burkholderiales bacterium
GCGCCCCGCCTCGATCACGCCACCGAGCTGGGCAGCCCGTTCTGGTTGTTGAGCGATGCCACCACACCCGCGCAACAGCTGGCTTACACGCAGCGCTGGGCACGCGCACGCTTCGGTACTCCGGCACCCCGTCGCCACATTGCCCGCGCGGCACCGGGTCAGGCCCCGCGCCGACTGCGCATCGGTTACCTGTCTTCAGATTTCTATGACAACGCGGCGGCCTATCTGCTGGCAGGCGTACTGGAACAGCATGACCGGGAACGCGTGGAAATTTTCGCGTACTCCTATGGCCCCGACGATGCAGGGCCGTTTCGCGCCAGGGTGCGCCAGGCCTGCGAACACTTCATCGATGTCGCCTGGGATCCGGATGACATCGTGGTGCGCCGGATTGAAGACGATCAACTCGATGTCCTGGTGGACCTCAAGGGTTATACGCTGGGCGCGCGCACCGCAATACTGGCCCGCCGCCCATGCCCGATCCAGGTCAACTGGCTGGGTTACCCCGGCACGATGGGCGCAGAATTCATCGACTACCTGATTGCCGATACATTCATAGTGCCGGATGGCAGCGAAACCGCCTATGCCGAACACGTGGTGCGACTGGATCCATGCTGGCAGTGCAATGACCGCGCCCGGCCCGTCATCCCGGCACTCACCCGGCAACAGTACGGTCTGCCGGACGATGCCTTCGTATTCTGCTGCTTCAACCAGTCGGTCAAGTTCACGCCGGAAATATTTGCGTGCTGGATGCGCCTGCTTGAACAAGTTCCGGCGAGCGTGCTGTGGCTGGCGGAGGACAATCCCCTGGCTACGCGCAACCTGATCGCAGCGGCGGACGCGCATGGCATCAACCGTGAGCGGCTGGTATTTTCGCCGCGACTGCCCTACGCGCAACACCTTGCGCGCTACCAGGCCGCCGACCTCGCACTCGACACCTTTCCCTACACCTCGCACTCGACCGCCAGCGACGCCTTGTGGCTGGGCTGCCCGCTGATCGCATTATGCGGCGACACCTTTGCCGCGCGCGTTTCGGGCAGCATCCTGACGGCATGCGGCCTGCCCGAGCTGATTACCTACACCCTGACGGACTATGAGGCGCTGGCACTACGCATCGCCACTGAAAGCCCGGTCGCCCGCGATATTCGTGCGCGGCTGGCAACGCTCAGGGAACAGACCCCGCTGTTTGATGCGGCGCTCTATGCCCGCAATCTGGAAAACATATACCGCGAACTCGTCGCACACGCCGGCGACTGATTGCGGTACCCCCGCGTACTGATACCGCGAGGAATGTTACAGACATAAAAAAACGGGCGCCGAAGCGCCCGTTTTCAATGAAGCAACTAGCTTAGAACGTGTGTTTCACGAGCAACGAAATTGCCTTCTGTTTCGCGCCGAGAGGAGCCGGCGAAGCAGAGAGACCGTTCAATGTGTAAAGGTTGGTGCCGGACTCGTTATCCACGACCACATAGGCAAGCCGCGCCTCGGTACGCTTCGAGAACAAGTGGCGATACGCGACCTGGTACTGCTTCGCACCAGTGTTCCCGCCTACAGTCGGCAGGCCCGGGGTAGCGGTACCAGCGGTACCTTTCATGTCGCCAGCTTGCGAGTAGGAAGCTTCGATGTTGTGCGGTCCGCTGATGTTGTACTCAACACCCATGTTCCAGGCATCCCGCTCGGTCGTTGCGCCCGCGGTACCGATCTCATATTCCTGTTTATTCCAGCCGCCACCGACCAGCAGTTTGCCAAACTTGTATTTGGCGGAAATCGCGATGGCTGTGTCATCCAGACCAGGCTGGTTCGCAGTAACAGCCGAAGCAGCAATAACACCAGTGGCTGGGTTAACCGAGAAAACACCACCGCCAGCAGCGTTACCCGCGTCTTTATGCATTTCGTAGCCTACGCCGATGGCCAGCGGGCCCGCGTTGTAAATACCGGCCAGTGACCACAGGCGCGGCTTGTTGGCACCCGTGGCCAGACCAGTGGCTTCGAGCGTCGAGTACGCAGCGCGCACGTCGAATCCGCCGAATTTCGGAGAATTGTAGTTGATCGTGTTGGCTTGGCGACGCTCCCAGATGTTGCGGCCGGCAAGGCCGATTCTGCCAGTGGAGCTGCCTACCATCAGCGCGGAGTTGCCCTGCGTGCCGGTGGACTCGGAGCCTACGCCGGCGCCCAGAGAACTCGCCTGTTTGAACGGGGTGTCCCAACGGCCAATGTAGAAGTTACCGAAACCGCCCTTGAAACCCAGCGCGCTGTTGCGTGTGCAAGTGCCGTCGCCGCCTTCGGTTACGTCGGCTGAGCTTTCGCACTGGAACCAGGCTGACAGTCCGCCGCCCAGTTTCTCTTCGCCTTTGAAGCCGATCGAGCTGCCGCCCGGGGTTTGCAGTCCGTCGCCCTTTTCCGTGCCCTGACCGCGGTCCATGTACGAGTATTCGACCGTCATCCTGCCGTAGATCTGTACCGTGCTGCTTTGCGCCATCGCCAGAGCCGGCGCAACCAGCGCACCAGCAACAGCAACAGCCATCAATTTCTTTTGCATATTTATCTCCGAGTTATTGACCTGAACTACTTGGTTACCCCCCCAATACCTTGGGAGCTGGGGAGAGTATGCCTAGCCGCCTGCGCCCGGCTCAACCAAAACGTGGGATTTGGCACGGTACCGGCAGCGAATTGTTGCAATTAAACAACATGATTTAGTCCCCAGTTAAATGATTAAATCAGGCCTGAATTGCCCAATAGTTGGTTTATGGCGTGATGCTCAGGGCAGCATTTTTCGCGATATGAAAAATTCGGCGCCGATCAATAAAAATTTCTTTAATATTCAACTAGTTAAATTACTTCTTGCTGTCAACTCAACAACTACAAGTACGCCGCCATATTGAATCCGGACTGCAAGCGCAGGCCACGGGCGATTTTACGAGGGCGGCAAGTGCCTACCAGGAAGCGCTGCGCCTCGCGCCTGAACATCCGGACGCGCTCAACATGATGGGTACCGCGCTGCTGCAGCTGGGGCACGCCGAGGCAGCGGTGGATCATTTGCAGCGCGCCGCGCAAAAAATGAAAAACCAGCCAGGTGTGCACGGCAACCTCGGCCAGGCCTGCATCCATGCCGGTCACTATGAGCAGGCACGAGCAGCATTCCGCAAGGCGAGCCGGCTCGATCCCGGCAATGTGTATTACCAGATCGGTAC
>JBBKXO010000378.1:0-6019 GCA_037969525.1 Burkholderiales bacterium
GGCGGCTCAACCAATGCCGTACTGCACTATCTCGCCATAGCCCATGCGGCTGACGTCAAATGGACCATCGACGACTTTGAGCGCGTGCGCAGAAAGGTCCCCGTGTTATGCGACCTGAAACCTTCGGGTCGTTATGTCGCTGTGGATTTTCACCGCGCCGGTGGTGTGCCGCAGGTACTGAAAATGCTGCTCAAGCAGGGGTTACTGCATGGTGACTGCATCACTATCACCGGACGCACGCTGGCGCAGGAACTTAAAAATGTGCCGGATGCACCGCGTGCCGATCAGGACGTCATCCGTCCGTGGTCGAACCCGATGTACAAACACGGCCATCTTGCCATTCTCAAAGGCAATCTCGCGCCGGAAGGCTGTGTCGCCAAGATTACCGGCCTTAAATCACCGAAAATCACCGGCCCCGCACGTGTATTCGATTCCGAAACCGCGTGCATGAAGGCCATCATGGCCAAGAAAATCAAAGCCGGTGACGTACTGGTGATTCGCTACGAAGGTCCCAAGGGCGGCCCGGGCATGCAGGAAATGCTCGCGCCCACAGGCGCGTTGATTGGTCAGGGTCTGGGTGAGTCTGTCGGTCTGATTACCGATGGTCGTTTCTCCGGCGGCACTTGGGGCATGGTGGTAGGCCACGTCGCTCCTGAAGCCTTTGAGGGCGGGCCGATTGCACTGGTCAAGGAAGGCGATTCGATCACGATCGATGCCATCAAGCTGCTAATCCAACTGAACGTGCCCGTGAAAGAGCTTGCAGCGCGCCGAAAAAAATGGAAGCAACCCAAACCGCGCTACACACGTGGCGTGCTCGCCAAGTTTGCGCGCCAGGTATCAAGCGCCAGTAAAGGCGCGGTTACTGATTGACAGGAACATCACTGCCGGGGCGGCAGCGCCGCGCCGGCATCCTACAGCATGCCGACAACTCAAAACCCATGAACGCTGCCGCACCGCAGAGCTTTACCGAAACGGTGCGCATACTGCTGGCCGAAGACAACGCCGACATCACCCGCATCGTGACTTTCTATCTCGAGAACATGCGCAACGCCAAAGTTCACGCATGCAAAGACGGTGGCGAAGCGATGGCGGCGTTAGCGCAGGATTCGTTTGATATTGCCATCCTCGACGGCAACATGCCGGTCGCCGACGGTCTGGCCGTGTTGCGCTGGGCACGCACGCAATCGGCTCTGGTGTCGCTGCCGGTGATTTTCCTGACCGCCAACCATGACAGCACGTTCAAAAAAGACTGTCTGGATGCCGGGGCACAACTGGTGATGACCAAGCCGTTCAATCCCGGCCTGCTGGTGCGCCAGATCCGCAGCCTGCTGGCGGCGCGCAGCCAACAATGAACACCGGGCGCCGGCCCCAGCTGCGGCGGGTATTGTCGCTGCCCCTGATCACGCTTTACGGTCTGGGCACTATCCTCGGCGCAGGCATTTATGTACTGATCGGAAAGATTGCCGGCACCGCCGGTATGTACGCGCCCATCTCCTTTCTGATTGCTGCCGCAGTCGCCGCACTCACCGGATTCGCCTACGCCGAACTGAGTTCCCGTTATCCCCTCTCCGGGGGTGAAGCTATTTATATCGAAAAGGGCCTCGGCATCCGCCTGCTGTCGATAATCGTCGGCCTGCTGATTGTATTTGCGGGTCTGGTATCAGCCGCCACCATCGCCCGCGGATTTGTCGGCTATCTGAGCGTATTTGTGGCGTTGCCCGCGACACCAGTTATTGTTGCCGTAGTGCTGATACTGGGCGCACTTGCAGCATGGGGCATACTTGAATCGGCATGGGTGGCGGCAGCTGTGACGGCCATTGAGATCGCCGGTCTGTTGCTGGTCATCGGCGTGGCCTCCCCCAGTTTGGCAGATCTGCCCGTACGCTGGCCCGAGATGCTGCCGCCGGCAGACGCTGCCATCTGGTCCGGCATTATGCTGGGCGCATTTCTGGCGTTTTATGCTTTCATCGGCTTCGAAGACATGGTCAATGTGGCCGAAGAAGTGCGTGACCCGAAGCGCAACCTGCCCCGGGCCATACTGATTTCTCTGGCTCTCGCCACCGCTTTCTACCTGTTGGTAGCGCTGGTGGCGGTATTGTCGCTGCCGCCTGCGCAACTCGCTGACAGCGAGGCGCCTCTGGCACTGATTTATCAGCATTCCACCGGACAACCACCGACCGTCATCGGGATGATCAGCCTGTGTGCCGTCGCCAACGGTGCGCTGATCCAGATCATCATGGCAGCGCGCATGCTCTATGGGATGAGCGTTGCGGGCTGGATACCCGCAGTATTTGCGCAGATCAGCGCCGCCACCGGCACGCCTGTCATTGCCACCGCCTGTACTGCGGGTGGCGTTCTGATCATGGCGCTGGCTCTCCCACTGGTCGCCCTCGCCAAGCTCACCAGCACCGTCGTGCTCGTGGTTTTTGCGCTGATCAATCTCGCACTGATCCGCATCAAGCACCGCGACCCTGCACCACCAGATGCGCAGATTTACGCCCGCTGGATCCCCTGGGGCGGCCTTTTGCTCTCAGTTGCGTTGCTGGCGTTTCACCTCGCTGCCATCGCGACCACCTGACCTATCAGGCGGCGCTCAGAGCCTGCTCAAGGTCGGCGACGATGTCATCGACATGCTCAATGCCGATCGACAGGCGTACCATGTCCTCGCTGACGCCGGTGCTCGCCAATTCCTGCGCCGACAGTTGCCGGTGCGTGGTTGTGGCCGGATGGCAAGCCAGCGACTTGGCATCACCGATGTTGACCAGCCGCGTCACCAGTTTCAGTGCATCGATAAAACGCGCGCCGCCCGCTTTGGCATTATCGGATTTGATGCCGAAACTCAATATGCCGGACGCACGTCCGCCCATGTAGCGGTCAACCAGAGGTTTGTCCGGATGATCGGGCAAGCCGGCATAACGCACCCAGCCGACCTTCGGGTGGCTTTGCAGGCATTTCGCCACCGCCAGCGTGTTCTCACAGATACGATCCATGCGCACTGCCAGCGTCTCTATGCCCTGCAGGATCAGGAAGGCGTTGAAGGGTGACAGCGCCGCACCCATGTTGCGCAGCGGCACCACGCGCGCACGGCCGATATACGCCGCTGCGCCGAGCGCTTCGGTGTATACGACGCCGTGATAGGAGACATCCGGTTCATTGAGCCGCCGGAACTTCTTTTTGTGATCGGCCCACGGAAAATTGCCCGAATCAACGATCACACCGCCGATCGAGTTGCCATGGCCGCCCAGGTATTTAGTCAACGAATGCACGACTATGTCGGCGCCATGCTCGAACGGCCGGCACAAATACGGCGTAGGCACTGTGTTATCAACAATCACCGGCACGCTGCGGGCATGGGCGATGGCCGCCAGCACGCCGAAATCCACGATGTTGCCCAGCGGATTGCCCACCGACTCGCAGAACACCGCCTTGGTTTTTGCATCAATCAGTTTTTCCCAGGCCTTGGGTTCGCGGTAGTCGGCGAAGCGCACCTCGATGCCATATTGCGGGAACGTGTGGGCGAACAGATTGTAAGTGCCGCCGTAGAGCGCGCTGGAAGTCACTATGTTGTCACCGGCCTCGGCAATGGTCATGATCGCCGCAGTAATCGCCGCCATGCCAGACGCTAGCCCCAGTCCGGCAATGCCCCCCTCCAGTTCGGCCACCCGTTTTTCCAGCACATCCGTGGTCGGGTTCATGATGCGGGTGTAGATGTTGCCCTGCACCTTCAAATCAAACAGGTCTGCCGCGTGTTGCGTACTGTCGAATGCGTACGAGGTCGTTTGATAAATCGGAACCGCCACGGCTTTGGTTGTCGGATCGGGCTTGTAACCACCGTGCACGGCAATCGTATCGATTTTCATTTCTCACACTCCGCAGTTTTGATCAGCCAATCCAGTATAAGTGCGTCTGTAACCCCACACCAACGGGACGGCGCCGAAAATTACCGGCAATATTGTGTGACACAATTAATATCGCCCGTGCAATTACAAACCGGCTTCGCCCATGCCCAATCGTCTCGCCACAGAAACTTCGCCCTACCTTCAGCAGCACGCTGAAAACCCCGTCGAATGGTATCCGTGGGGGGAGGAGGCGCTGGCGCTCGCTCGCAGCAAAGACAAGCCAATCCTGCTGTCGGTCGGCTATTCCGCCTGCCACTGGTGCCACGTGATGGCGCATGAGTCATTCGAAGATGCCGGCGTAGCCGCCGCCATGAATCAGCATTTCATCAACATCAAGGTCGACCGCGAAGAGCGCCCCGATCTCGACCAGATTTACCAAGCCGCCCACCAGATGCTGACCCGCCGCAGCGGCGGTTGGCCGCTGACCATGTTCCTGATGCCCGACGGCACACCGTTTTTCGGCGGCACCTATTTTCCGAAAACGCCGCGTTACGGCATGCCCGGTTTCCAGGAGCTGCTGCCGCGTATCGCGCTGGCCTATCGCGAACAACGAATAGACATCCAGCAGCAAAATGCCGCTTTGCGTGAGGCGCTGGGTCGCACGCTGCCTGCGCCCGCGGTTGCGCGTGACCTGAATCGCGCGCCGCTGGATGCCGCAGTCAATGAACTGGCCGCCGCCTTCGACAAAGAACATGGTGGGATCGGCCAGGCGCCCAAGTTTCCGCACCCCTTCGAGCTGGCTTACTGCCTGCGCCGACATGCGCTGGTCGGCGGCGACGACACGCTGGCCATCGCCGTGCAGACGCTGACAAAAATGGCAGAGGGCGGCATCTATGACCACCTCGGCGGCGGTTTCTGCCGTTACAGTGTTGACAATACCTGGACCATTCCGCATTTCGAAAAAATGCTCTACGACAACGGCCCGCTGCTGGCGCTGTACTGCGACGCCTGGCGCGTGACACGCATACCACGCTTCGAGCGGGTGGCGCGTGAAACGGCGGCTTGGGTCATGCGCGAAATGCAGTCACCGGAAGGCGGATATTACTCGTCGTTCGATGCCGACTCCGAGCACGAAGAAGGCAAATTTTATGTGTGGACGCAGGATGCAGTGCGTGCGCTGTTGAGCGTCGATGAATACGCCGTCGCAGCACCTCACTACGGTCTGGATCGCGAACCCAATTTTGAAGGTCATGCCTGGAATCTGTGCGTCATGCAGCCGCTGGACGAGGTAGCCACCACACTCGGGCTGTCGACAACAGCTTGCACTGACCGTCTGCAATCAGCCCGCGCCAAATTGTTTGCCGCCCGCGCCCGGCGCGTGCCACCGGGTCGCGACGATAAAATCCTCGCCAGCTGGAACGCGCTGATGATTACCGGAATGGCGCGTGCGGCGCGGGTGTTCAATGAACCCGCCTGGTTACAGTCAGCCCAGCGCGCCTTTGATTTCGTCAGGAGCACGCTGTGGCGTGATGGCCGGTTGCTCGCGACCTGCAAGGACGGCAAGGCGCACCTGAACGCTTACCTGGATGATCACGCTTTTCTGCTCGATGCCGCGCTCGAATTAATGCAAACTGAATTTCGCCCCGGGGACTTGGAATTCGCACGCGCACTGGCCGCAGCATTGCTCGATCGTTTCGAAGATCGCGATCTTGGCGGATTTTTCTTCACAAGCCACGACCACGAGCAGCTGATCCATCGCACCAAATCCGGACACGACAACGCGACACCCTCAGGCAACGGCATTGCCGCCTGCGCCCTGCAGCGGCTGGGCCATCTGCTCGGGGAGCCGCGCTATCTCGCCGCCGCGGAACGCGCACTGCAATTGTTCTATCCGCAACTGCAAAGCCATCCCAGCGCCTGCGTCAGTCTGTGCACCGCGCTGGACGAATGGCTGACGCCGCCGCGCACGGTCATTCTGCGCGGCCCACCCGCGGCGCTAAAGGCCTGGCACCAGCCACTGCAGAGTCGCTATCGCCCGGATGTAATGGCACTTGAAATACATAATGAAATCAATAATTTATATAATGCCATGCAAAAACCTGTGGCCTTGGATGGCGTCAACGCCTGGGTTTGCTGCGGCGTTAGTTGCCTGCCCGTGATCACCAATTTCACAGCGCTGG
>JBBKXO010000379.1:0-4850 GCA_037969525.1 Burkholderiales bacterium
AGCTGATGGGGCAACTCGGTTTGAAGAAGCAGTAATAATCCATGCGCCTGGACCGCTGGCTGGGGCCTTGCATAGCACTGCTGGCCCTGGTCTGGCTGTGGTTGTCCTATACGTACATACCGGGCGCCCGTGGCGAAGGCGAGCCTGGACCGCGCGCCTTCCCCATCGTGCTTGGCGTCACGCTGCTGGGCATAGGCCTCATCATCAGTATTGCCGCCTGGACCAGAAGTTCACGCAGACCAGCGGCGGTGGTGGTCAAAGCCGTTTCCAGCCGCGAAACTCGCATGGTCGCAGGCACTTTCCTGCTGCTGATTCTCTATGCCTTTACCATGGAGAAGCTGGGCTTCCTGATTGCCACGCCTGTGTCTATCGTGCTCGCCATGGTGGTGCTGCTCGGCATGCGTGAGTGGCG
This sequence comes from Burkholderiales bacterium, assembly GCA_037969525.1. Lineage (GTDB taxonomy): Bacteria > Pseudomonadota > Gammaproteobacteria > Burkholderiales > SG8-41. The sequence continues at coordinate 413 of JBBKXO010000379.1, forward strand.
TTTCACCCTGCTGTTTGCCGCCGGCACCACCGCGGTCTGCTGGCTGTTTTTCGTCAAGCTGCTGGAATCACCACTGCCACGCGGATTGTGGTTGATGTAAACGGATGCTCTGACTTGGACACCATCACCCAGGCATTAACCGCGGCGCTTACACTGCAAGCCATAGGCGCCACTGTAATCGGCACGGTGGTCGGCCTGTTCTTCGGCTCCATTCCCGGCCTCACCTTCTCCATGGCGCTGGCGTTGATGATGCCGTTCACTTTCAGCATGTCAGCCACCCCTGCGCTCGCGCTGTTGCTCGGCGTCTATGTCGGCGGCATGACCGGCGGCTCGGTTTCGGCCATCCTGCTCGGTATCCCCGGCACCCCCTCGGCCGCCGCCACCGTATTTGACGGCTATCCCATGGCGCACAAGGGCGAAGCCGGTGTGGCGCTGGGAGCCGCCGTCATCGCCTCCACTTTCGGCGGCCTGTTCAGCCTGGTGGTCATGATGCTGTTGCTGGAACAGGTCGCTGCAGTCGCCATCAAGTTCGGTCCCGCAGAAATCTTCGCTCTGGTGCTGTTCGGACTGTCCACCATCTGCGGCATGGCGGAACGTTCTTTGCTGCGCGGCCTGGTCGCCGGCGTGCTGGGACTGATGCTGATGATCATCGGTCTGGATGAACTTGATGGCGTGCCGCGCCTGACTTTCGGCACCGTGCAACTGCAGCAGGGTGTCAACCTGCTGGTCGCCATGATCGGCCTGTTCGCCGTGCCACAGGTCATCACCACCTTTCTTGACCACGGCCGGGTAAAACCCCTGGCCATCCCCGACAACGTGCGCGCGAGTCTGCCGACACTGCGCCAGTTGCGTGATCGTTTCTGGCTGATGGTGCGTTGTGCCGGTATTGGTACCGGCATCGGCGCCATACCCGGCACCGGCGGGCCGATTGCCGCATTTCTCGCTTATGACCATGCCCGTCGTTTCAGCAAACGACCTCAGGATTTTGGCAAAGGCGAGCTCTCGGGCGTGATTGCGCCTGAAACTGCCAACAATGCCGTCACCGGCGGGACCATGATCCCCCTGCTCAGCCTGGGCATCCCCGGCGATCCGGCGACTGCAGTCATTCTTGGCGGGCTGCTGCTGCATGGTCTGCAACCGGGGCCCATGCTGTTTAAGACCCACCTTTCGGCGATCTACGCGCTCTACATCGCCATCGTGCTGGCCTATGTGGTGATCCTGATTGTGCAGATCTGGGGCATCCGCATGTTTGTGCGCGTGCTGCGCGTGCCCCCGCACCTGCTCGCGGTGTGCATCATCGTCATGTGCGTGCTCGGCTCCTACTCGATACGCAACTCAATTTTTGACGTCTACCTGATGAGTGTCATGGGCCTGCTGGGCTATATCCTGCAGCGCATCCATATACCGGTAGCGCCGGTGGTGCTGGGGCTGGTGCTCGGCGAAACCCTGGAAGTGCAGTACCGCACTGCGCTGATCCTCAGCGAAGGCAGCCACCGCATATTCTCCGACAGCGGCGTGGCTCTGCTGTTCTTTGCAATCACCGCTGTAACGCTGGGACTGCAACTGTGGTCCTCGTTGCGCAAACGCCCGCAGCAAAACTGAACGGTATGTCTGCCTGCAAAGAAAAAGGGCGCCGCAGCGCCCTTTTTTGATCAGGCCCCTTCGGGCTTGACGAAACCCGGCGGCAGCGTCTCTTCAAACGACGGCCGGGCAGCGACGCCAGCCAGCCATTTCGCCAGCTTGGGTGAACGGCTGCGCCAGTCATGCGGATAACGGAAATCGGTGTACTGCATGGCCACGCCCATGACGATGTCAGCCATGCCGAAACGGTTGCCGAGCAGGAATTCGGTGCCTTCCTTCATGGTTTTTTCAGCCAGATCAATGGCGCGGGCAATACGCTGCTCTTCGCGCGCCATTTTCTCGGGCATCTGTTTTTCAACCGGCCGACGCGTCTCAAGTATGCGGGCGATGCCGGCATCGAGTATGCCCTGCCCCAGCGCCTGCCACCATTGCGACTGCCAGTAACCGGCGGGATCGCGCGGAGTGAACGACTTGCCGTCCGTATGATCGAGATAATGCAGAACCAGCGGTGATTCGAACATGTAGCTGTCGGGACCGATCTCCAGAGCCGGCACCTTGGACAGCGGATTTTTCTGGATGATCGGGCTGTCTTCGGTCCACGGATCCTCGATAACGAATTCAACCGGCATGCTCTTTTCGTGGATCAGCACGCGCGCCTTGCGCACGTAGGGCGAAGTGGGTGAGCCATAAAGCTTCATGAACAGACTCCTGATGGATGATGGTTGCGGGGAAACCCGTATTTTAACGGTTTGGCAGCCCGCGGGACATGTTCAGTCCTGCATGGCACGCTCCACGTCCTGCCGGCCCAGTTGCGGAACGATCATCTGGATCAGGTCGGTGAGATAGCGGCGCAGGTGGATGCCACGACGCAGACTCACGGTCATCATGCTCTCAGGAAAGAGTCGCGTCACATCCACGGCATGCAGTCTGGAGTCTGCAGTCGAATCCAGCGCCATGGTCGGCACGATGGCAATGCCCAGCCCTTCCGCCACGTACGCCTTGATCACATCGGAATCACTCACGCTCATAACGTGACGCGCCGTGATGCCGCCCTCACGAAACGCCTGCGCGATGATCTGTCCGCCGCGGGACCGCGGGTGATAGCTGATGATGGGATAGTGCGTAAAATCATCCAGAACAATGCGCTTTTTCCGGCTCAGCGGATGCCCCAGGGGCATGATCAGGCTGCGTTTAATGGCAGCAGCCGGCAGCTGCACCAGCGACTGGTTCCCGTGAGTGAGCTCGGTGCTGATGCCGATATCGGCATCCCGCGACTCAACCAACTTCTGGATGTCGTCAGGCTCCGCCTGCAGCAGATGCAACTGCACCTCGGGGTAGCGTTGCGCAAACAATCTTACCGGTATCGGCAGCGTGTACCGGGCATGCAAATGGCTGGTGGCCAGCACCAGACGTCCCGCGCCCTCGTTTCGTGCGTCAGCCGCGATCAGCGCAATATTTTCCGTTTCGTTCAGCAACCGTTCCGCGACAATCAGAATAGCCTGTCCGGACTCGGTGAGACCCAGAATGCGGTTAGCGCGCCGCACCAGCAATTCGACCCCGAGTTCCTGCTCCAGCAACTGGATCTGCCGGCTCACTCCCGGCTGCGAGGTATGCAGTGCCGACGCCGCCGCTGAAATGCTCAGTGCCTGGCGCGAGATTTCGCGCAGGCAGCGCAGTTGCTTGAGGGTCATGCCGTTTACTATACATAAATCACATGATCATATGCATATTTATTCTTTTATTGCATAGCATAGTTTTGCTAGCATGAGTCCCGCCACTGGAGCTTGTCTGCCTGCACGTGGGAGCTTGTCTGCCTGCACGTGGCGCCCCATTACTTTCTGAAGAGGCAATGCATGATCACCGTAAAACGCATAGGCAAGCATATCGGCGCCGAAATTTCCGGCGTGGACCTGTCCAAGCCTCTGGCCGACGACACATTCGAACAGATTGCTAAAGCCTTTTTTGACAATGAGGTGGTCTTTTTCCGCAACCAGAAGATCACGCCCGCACAGCATGTTGAATTTACGCGTCGCTTCGGCATCCTTGAACAGCATGTACGCAAGGAAAATCGCTTGGCCGGCCATCCGGAAATCCTGATCGTTTCAAATCTGCTCAATGACCAGGGCAAGGCCATCGGCGCGCAGGATGCCGGACGCTTCTGGCACAGCGATCTTTCGTATAAAGATATACCGAGCATGCTTTCGGCGCTGTACGCAGTTGAAGTGCCGATCAAGGACGGCAAGGTACTGGGTGATACCAATTTCACCAGCACCACCGCCGCTTACGATGCGCTGCCGGAAGACATGAAGCTACGCCTGCAAAAAATGAAAAACGTGCACAGCTACCGCCATTATCGCGAAAGAAATGCACAGGCCCAGAAAGCGGACAAAGCGCGCGGCGGCCGCGATATTCAGGAACATACGCCCACCGCCGAGCAGCTCGCCAGCGTGCCAGATGTTGAAACGCCGATTGTGCGCACCCATCCGGTGACCAGGCGCAAAGGTTTGTTTATCAACGAGGCGCACACTTCACATATCGTCGGTCTCGAAAAGGCAGAGAGCGACGCCCTGCTCCGGGAAATCTGTCAGCATGTGGTCCGCCCCGAGTTCCAGTACGTCCACCAGTGGCAGGCGGGCGATCTGCTGATGTGGGACAACTGCTCTGCACAGCACAAGGCTAACTTCGATTACGACCTGCCGCTGCGTCGTCTCATGTATCGGACTACAGTTCGAGGCAGCGTCGCAGCCTGATACACTGACGGCAAACAGCCTGCAGCAGCGGCACGGGGTGCCGCCGTCGTATTTTGAAGGCCCTGACATGCGATCAGTCACTCGGGACTCTGCCCTGCCATGACAGA
>JBBKXO010000380.1:0-11336 GCA_037969525.1 Burkholderiales bacterium
GGCATGTATTCGGGTTTGCAGCCGGCCATCACTGCATTGATCGCCACTTTTTCTATCGTGCAATCAACCAGATTCGGCGGCATCTTGCCAACAATCTCATCCGGCTTGCGCGTCGTGCCTTTGAGCATCGCGATCACACGCTCGTCGGTCGGCGGCGTGACGGGCAGGCCATCGGTCCAGCCGCGCTGATAACACACCTCGACCGGATCGGCTTCGACCGCATAGCCGATCTTGCGCGCGGACAGCCAGGTGGCACCGCTGTGTTTTGCTTCCAGTTTCTCAGCCACCCCGGGCATGAGTGAAAGCGAGCCTCATCCAGGTTTTATTTTTGGATGCTGCTGGCCCAGATCGGCAATGCCGGTCAGCCGCTGCCAGCCCTCGCGATCCCAGCCGACCACGCGTTCGACCTCACGCCCGGCCTCGTAGCGGATCAGCGTCGGCATGAATTCAATATTGTTCAGCCACGACAGATCGAGTTCGCGGTCATCAACGATGGCATCGACCTTGGATGGAAACTTCGGATCGTCCTGCGACACCACCTGGAAATCTTTAGCCTCGCGCGCCGCGCGTTGCATCTCGCCTTCGATCATCACGCAGGTCGGGCACCCGCGCTTGGAAAACACCACCAGACCGTCCTGCAATAATGTTGCCGACACTGCACTCTCCTTCAAGCCGCAAGATCCATGAAACCCGGAACCAAAGTGTTACTCTAACTCAATATGTACTGTCCACCACCAGTTGCCCTTGTCGCCCTCGTCCTTGTTGCAGGCTTAGCGCTGCTCGGTGGCTGCGCGCCGCTCGACTGGCACAAGGCAGATGTCACTCTCGAAGCCCGCGATCGCGATATCGCCGATTGCTCAGCGCAGGCGCGCCGAGACGCGTTACGACATGCCCCGGTGCTGCAGCCGCCGGGGCCACGCCTCCTCGTTGATCGCCAGGGCAGCATCCATGCACTGCAGCCCCCGCGCCATGACGATGCCCGTTTTCTGGTAGAACAGGATATCCTGCGCGCGTGCATGCGCGCACGCGGCTATGACTTGCAGAATCGCCCCACGGCTCCATGACATGGTGAATACCCATGAAACACGAAAACAAAACCAACCCGCGCCGCCGCGCATTGCTCAAGGCCGCCGGTGCTGCCGCGCTGCTGTCGGCCATGACTGAATCCCACAGCGCGCCCGCCGGACTGATCACCCGCGCCATCCCGCGCAGCGGCGAACGCCTGCCGGCGATCGGACTGGGCACTTACCAGACCTTCGACGTGTCGACCGATCGTTTGGCGAGCACCGAACTCAAGGACACCCTGCGGCGCTTCATCGAACTCGGCGGCAAAGTCGTCGACTCTTCGCCGATGTACGGCCACGCTGAAGCGGCTGTGGGCACACTGGCCGCGGCGCTGAACCAGCGCTCGTCGCTGTTCCTCGCCACCAAGGTGTGGACGACGGGCCGCGCCGACGGCATCCGCCAGATGGAAGAATCGGCCCGGCTGCTGCAGAGCAAAGTCATCGACCTGATGCAGGTGCACAACCTGCTCGACTTGAAAACCCACTTGCCGGTATTGCGCGACTGGAAAAAATCCGGGCGCATCCGCTACCTTGGCATCACGCATTACACCGCAGGTGCACATGCCGAGCTGGAAAAACTGGTGAAAACCGGCGACTTCGATTTCCTGCAGATCAACTATTCGCTGGACGAACCTGAGGCCGAAGCCCGGCTGTTGCCGGCCTGCGCTGACTCCGGCACTGCGACGTTGATCAACCGGCCCTTCTCGCAGGGCGGTCTGTTCGGCCAGGTGCGCGGCAAGCCACTGCCACCCTGGTGCGCGGATATGGATTGCACCAGCTGGGCGCAGTTCTTTTTAAAATGGATCATCAGTCACCCAGCCGTGACATGCGCCATTCCCGGCACCCGGTTGGTGCGACATATCGAAGACAACATGGGCGCCTGTGTCGGTCGTCTGCCTGATGCTGCGCTGCGCAAACGCATGACAGAATATTTTTCCGGGCGATGATGCATGAGCATTGCCGCGGCGTATCCTAGCGGCGGTTCGTTCACCATCATCCACCTGGAGAAATCATGTCAGCACCAAAAGCACTGCTGCAGTTGATGTTGGCCACAAGCGTTACCGTATTCAGCCTGAACGCAGCCGCGCAGGCGCGTCCGGACTACGGCACCACCATCAATATTGCCGGCGCCAAGAAGATTGCTGCTGGTGTACTCGCTGAGTGTCAGGCCAACAAATGGAACGTTGCCGTTGCAGTCGTCGATAACAATGGCGGACTCATCTACTTTGAGCGCATGGACAACACCCAGACCGCGAGCCTCGACATCGCCATCGGCAAAGCACGCAACGGCGCGATGTACCGGCGCTCAACCCGGGCCTGGGTAGACACCATTGCCAAGGGCGGGCCTGCCGTGATGACGCTGCCGGGCGTCGTCGCATCGCCTGGCGGACTACCGATCATGGCTGATGGCAAAGTGATTGGCGGCGTTGGCGTCAGCGGCGTCACCGGTGATCAGGACGAGCAATGCGCACTGGCCGGCCTGAAGTAAGCCTTTCTGATGTTATAAACGGGGCCTGACGGCCCCGTTTATTTTTGGAGCATCATCTGTAATGTCTCCGTTATCGCACCGCATGACCTTCCGTCTCGCCCTGTGCGCCCTGTCACTGCTGGTCATCAGCGGCTGCAGCATGGTACGCGTTGGTTACGGCCATCTCGATTCAGTCGCCGCGTGGATGGCGCACGACTACTTTGACCTGAATACCGAACAGCGCGACGCATTTTCACAACGCTTCGAACGTCTGCATACCTGGCATCGCCATGAACAACTGCCGGAATACGCACGCTTCCTTGAAGAAACACAAAAACGCGCCAAACGCGGCTTTCAAGCCGCCGACATGCTGTGGCTGCTCGACGGATTCAGGCAGCGCTATACGCTGATCGCGGCACGCGGCGCCGCAGACGCCGCCGATCTGCTCGCCACACTGTCACCCGAACAGATTGATGCCTTCAAACAACATCTCGACAAGACCAACAAAAAATTCCTGCGCGAGAACCGCAGCGGGGACAGCGAAATCGAGCGCCGCAAGGCCGTCGAAAAACGCACGCTGTCTCGCCTGCGCGACTGGGTGGGCTCCCTGTCAAATGCGCAGGAAGCGCAGGTCATCACACTGCTGCAATCCATGCCGCTGGTCGACAAACTGCGCCACGAAGACCGGCTGCGCGCGCAGCGCGAATTCCTGGCCTTGCTGGAGCAGCGCAAAGGGGATCGCAAGCTATTTACACAGCGGCTGCGCCACTGGCTGGAACACTGGGAAGCCGGACGCGGCGCGGAACAGGCAAAGCTGTTTGACGAATCCTGGAAAAAACGCGCTGAGATTTACGCCGCCATCTACCGCACGCTCACGGCGGAACAACGTAACCACCTGCAGCACCGGCTGCAGGATTACATAGATGACTTTCGCCACCTGTCAGAAGGTCGCGCTGGCACTGCCAAGCCCCTGTAGCTTAGCTGCATTAAGCTAAAATGCAGGCTGCCAAATCAACAACTCCAACAACCTGAACACCGCAGATGCCGACCTATCCTGGCTCTATTTCGTCCAAACTCCCGCATGTCGGCACCACCATATTCACGGTGATGTCGCAGCTCGCCGCAGAACACAAGGCCATCAACCTGTCGCAGGGCTTTCCGGATTTCGACTGCGCACCGGAACTGCGCGCGCTGGTCACCAAACATTTCAATGCCGGCGTCAATCAGTACCCGCCGATGGCAGGCATCCCGTTGCTGCGCGAGGCGGTGGCTGAAAAAATAGAAACGCTGTACGGCGCCCGCTACGACGTGGAGCACGAAGTCACCATTGTCCCCGGCGCGACCTACGCGATCTATACCGCGGTGGCGGCACTGATCCGCCCCGGCGACGAAGTCATCCTGTTTGAACCGACTTACGACAGTTACGCACCGGCGGTCGAAGTACACGGCGGCGTGCCGGTCTATGTACAACTGCGCTACCCGGACTACAGCATCGACTGGCAGGCGGTGGAAGCCGCAATCACGCCGCGCACCCGCGCCATGATCATCAACACCCCGCACAATCCGACAGCGACTGTGCTGTCGGCCGAAGACCTGCGCATGCTCGAAGGCCTGCTCAAAAAAACAGATATCGTCCTGATCAGCGATGAAGTCTATGAACACATCGTATTTGATGGGCACAAACATCAAAGCATCGCTCGTTTTCCTGGGCTTGCCGAGCGCAGTTTTTTTGTTTCGTCCTTCGGCAAGACCTACCACGTCACCGGCTGGAAAATGGGTTACGTCGCGGCACCGCGTGAACTGATGGCGGAATTCCGCAAGGTGCACCAGTACAACGCCTTCGTTACCAACGGCCCGCTGCAGTACGTGTTTGCCGAATACATGAAGAACCGGGATGCCTACCTGCAACTCTCTGCGTTTTATCAGCAGAAGCGGGATTTCTTTTTGGCCGGGGTGCAGCAGTCGCGCTTCAAGCCCCTGCCCTCGCGCGGCACGTTTTTCCAGAACCTGTCGTATGAAACGATCAGCGACGAAAAAGACACCGAGCTTGCGATCCGGCTGACCAAAGAACACGGCATCGCTGCTATTCCCGTTTCAGTGTTCTATCGCCAGCCGCCGGCACATCGGGTATTGCGCTTCTGTTTTGCCAAGTCCGAAGCCACACTGGCGAAGGGCGCGGAAATTCTCAGCCGCTTGTAGAGAATCCTATGTGGGCGGGCAAAGCGCCCACCCTTGCCGCGTGAAAGTGTTTTTCTACAGATTCGTCAGAGCGCGTCACCTATAACCGCCGGAGAAAGCAAGTAAATCTCCGCTCTGGCCCCAGGTGCCGACGGTACTTGAGCAGGCCTCGACGCGAACTTTCAGACAGCTTTCGTGCTCAAGGTGACGGTCGTTATGTACGTCATCGCACATTCCAAGCATAATTTCATGAGTAGTATGCATACTGGAATTGTCGTGTGTACCTGTCCGAATCGTAGTGCCACGTTCTCGTTATTCGTAGCACCACGTTCCGATACCAGCGCCGCTGATATCCTGATTTCATTCACCCCGCCACTGGAAGACTACGATGAGTCAACTGCCTGCGCTGTCACAGCCGCCTGCAACAACATCGGGCGATATCGCTCCGGACACAGTCAACGCCAAAGGTAACGGCCGCAGTGACATCAAGGCCGTTGTCATCGACCCACATCCCGGCAGAAAGGCACCTGCCGCGCACAAGATGCATACCTTTGAATTCAGGTTGCTTTTACAGGCTCAGCGCCTGCAATTGCTGAACGAGTTGCGTGAAAAAAGTGCGGATGCAGAAGCAGGCTTCGGTCTCGCCGATCCGTCGAAGAATGCCGCAGCCGATACCCTCACAAATGCAGCTGACCAATCAAGTGTGGCGATGGCGATCCGCAAAGACCGAAAATTGCTGGATATTGAGATTGCGCTAGCTCGCATCGGCGACAACAGTTACGGCATTTGCATCGACTGTGGCAGTGCCATTGATCGGGCACGGCTGAAAGCCGAGCCGACGGCCCAGTGCTGCCCGCCCTGCCAGTTGTTCGCCGAGTCATTGGCTGAGTCGGCGAAATCATAAGCCGGCGGACAACAATAATTTCCGCATCATTTTGTCCCGCAGCATGTCGGAACCAGGTTTGCAATGGCGAAAAATAATACTCCGGACCACATCGGATTCATTCCGGATGGAAATCGCCGCTGGGCCATCGATCGGGGTTTGCCCAAAGAAGCCGGATATGCTTATGGCGTCAATCCCGGGTTGTTGCTGTACGAAAAATGCAAAGACTACGGAATCAAGGAAATTTCCATCTATGGCTTTACCCAGGACAACACCAGGCGGCCTTCCATCCAAAAACAGGCATTCAGCGAGGCCTGCGTAACACTCGCTTTTGATATTGCACGCCGTGGCGCGGCGCTGCTGGTTGTCGGCGATGAGACTTCGAAGCAATTTCCCTCGGCGTTAAAACAATTCCGGCAGCGCCAGGGTAACGGCATGAAGGTGAATCTGCTCGTCAACTATGGCTGGGAATGGGATCTGGCCGGGCTTAAAAACGGCGGCCTGCGGTCAAATGAGATTTCACGACTGGATCTGATTGTGCGTTGGGGCGGCGGACGCCGCTTGAGTGGTTTTCTCCCGGTGCAATCGGTCTACGCTGACTTTTATGTCAGGGATGAATATTGGCCGGATTTTGATCCGCAGCATTTTGAGCACGCACTCGACTGGTTTAAAAATCAGGACCAGACACTCGGCGGGTAAAATAGTGCATCCCGACAAGCCGTGTGAGTGCCGGGTCAGCAAGCGTTGCCAGTATGAAACGCAGTGAAATACGGGAACCTGACCCCGTAATCCGCTGCGCTCCTTACGGGCCACAGGCTTACTTCCTGAGCTGTCGCGTGATAAAAGTGGTCAAGCACGATATATTTGCCCTGAGTGATAAAAAATAATCAACCCCGACCCCTTTTGATCAGCCGCATCGCGCTAGCTTTCGCAGCTTTCCTACTTGCGCACGACGCACTGTCAGCCCAGCCGTCAACGCAGCAAGCGTAGCCCGTATGAAACGAAGTGAAATACGGGGAACCTGAACCCCTAATCCGCTGTGCTCCTTACGGGCTACGAGCTCGCTTTCTCTGATAAAAGGAGTCAGTCACGATATATTCGCGCTAAGTGACACAAAATAATCAACCTCTCCCCCTTTTGATCAGTCGGATCGCACTGACTTTTGCGACCGTCCTGCTCGCGCACGATGCGCTGCCAGCCCAGTTCTCAACGCAGGCCGCCTATCCGCACGCCACAGAACCGATAGGCAGCGTCCGCCAGATTTACGACGGCGTGCTGACGCCGGATATGGCAGTCCACACCTTCCGCAATATCGACCGCCTGTTTCCGGTGCGCACGGTGCCGCGCGCGGCCACCCCGCTGCCACTGCCGCAGGCCACCGTGCCACTCAAGACATTGCGCTTCAGTGATGGCGGCAAGAAGTACACCCTTGAGAATTATCTCGAACTGAACCGCGTCGCCGGACTGCTCATCATCAAGGATGGCCACATCAAGCTGGAGCGCTACCGATACGGCAACACTGAACGCACGCGCTGGATGTCGATGTCGATCGCCAAGTCCATCACCTCCACGCTCATCGGTGCCGCGATCAAGGAGGGAAAAATCGCCAGCCTCGCCGATCCCGTTGCCCGTTACGTTCCGGCACTGGCCGGCAGCGCTTACGACGGCGCATCCATACGCGACGTGCTGATGATGTCGTCCGGTGTGCGCTGGACAGAAACCTATACCAACCCCGCCTCCGACCGCCGGCGTCTGCTCGAAGCGCAGATCGCCCAAAGGCCAGGCTCGGCGCTGGCGGTCATGAAAAGCCTGCCGCGGACAGCCGCACCCGGCACCGTGAACAATTACAACACCGGTGAAACACAGGTGGCTGCGGAAATCCTCCGTAACGCCGTGGGCCAACCGCTGGCCACTTACCTGCACGAGCGCATCTGGAGCCGTGTCGGCATGGAGGCCGATGCCAACTGGTGGCTGGAGTCAGCTGACGGCATCGAGATCGGCGGCAGCGGCTTCAGCGCAACGCTGCGCGACTATGGCCGCTTCGGCCTATTTGTTCTGAATAAGGGTGTCGCCGATGGTGTGGCCATCCTGCCCGCAGATTGGATACGCGAGGCCACCACGCCCAAGATCCTCCGCGGCGGCAAGCCGCTGGATTACGGTTATCTGTGGTGGACTGGCACTACGCCTGCATCAAAACGGGACGGCGCTTTTTCCGCTGAAGGCATACACGGGCAATTTCTTTACGTGAACCCTGCTGCCAAAGTCGTGATCGTGGTGTGGAGTGCACAGCCCAAGCCGCTGGGTGGCGCAGTCATTAATGACTGGTCGCTCTTTGAAGCCGTGGCTGACGCGTTAAGGTAATGTGGCAGGCGTACCTAGCGCCGCCACTGCATCTCCCGCGCTGTAACCTCACCGATGACCACCTGTGCCAGCGACTCGGGTATGTCCGCGCGCTGCGGCGACAGCGGAATGCGCCCGCCCATCAATTCGGCATAACGCTGCGGATGCCGCGGCTCGGCTCCTGGCTCGGCATATCCTTCCGGATACACGGGCAGCGAAGTGGCAGGATCGTACTTGTCGGTGGCACCCAGGGTATGCAGCAGTTCGTGGGCGATGATGACGTTGTTGGTCTCAGTCATGTCTTCGTTGGCAAATGCATTGACGCGTCCGATCAGGCCCTTTTGCAGACCGACGGAATGCGCCAGCCGCGGGTGCCGTTTCGCATCGAAATACAGCACAAATAACCGCACCTGCGGCTTGGGTCCGCGAAATTCGTCATTGCGCCATGCCCACCAGCGCATGCTCAAGGTCCAGACCACGGCATCGAATGCACCCGCGTTGCGCGGTGGTGCAGGCGGTACCGACTTCACCTGCGGTGCCAGCATGATTTCCACCGGGGGCGACAGCGCAAGGCCGTAACGCCGGGCCTCGTCGGCAAAAAATATTTCAATGCCGGAAAACTGCTCCAGAACCAACGCATCCACATAGGCAAAAGTCTGTGTGCTGCCGTCGGCGACTATGGGATAGACGGCGACGCGTAACGGTTCCTGCCACTCCACACTACGCACGCGGGCCAGCCAGGCGGTCTGCGCCACGGTGGCCAGCATAAACAGCAATATCACGATGCGCGCTTTGCGCCACATGAACGTATTCTCAGTACAAAAATGCCGTGCGGCAAATATGCCTCAACGGCCACCCGCCACAATCCAGTAGATCTGCAATACCACGACGCACACCACCGTCATTTTCATGCTGAAGCGCCGGTTCTGCCCCAGCAGTTCACCGAAGGGCAGGCCGTAGCGCCCGGCCATCGCCAGCATGGTGTTCGACATCGGGCACGCGGTCAGGCCGATGCCCCAGCTCATCAGGAAAGTCATCGCCAGCAGGGTCTGGTCCGGCTGCAGGGGCATCAGCCACGGACCCAGCACCGATACCAGGATGATGGGATGCAGGCCCAGCCACGCGCAAACGTTCATCACGATCAGCACCAGGCTGGCCTCGAAAGCACCAAATTGTGCGAACGGCAGGCCGAGTTGCAGCGCATCGATGGTGCCGTTCATGCCCGCCGACAATATGCCCGCGGCCAGAAACAGTGTCAGCTCGCCGTTCATGGCCGGCAGCCCCAGATGCACCAGCCGCAGCAGTATCGGCCCGGTCCGCCGCACATCACGCGCGAGCAGCGTAACGATGGTCACCAGCGGCGCCAGCGCGGCGATGATCGCCAGCACCGACCAGCGCGGCTGCCATTCGTGTACTGCCAGTACCCCGGCAGCCAGCACCGCCGGCACCCACAGGGCTTCCAGATGCAGGGGATAACCGACGAAATTTTTGGCCCCGCCATGCCGGGCCGAGGTCAGCGTAATCCAGGTCAGTGCAATGCCGACCACCGCGATGGGTATGCCCCAGAGTATCAGCTGCGTCAGGCTGGCGCCGGGCGCTGCAGTCAACGCCGCAGCCATCGCGCCATAAAACGGCGACCAGGTGGCGCCGATGATGAAGGCCTGTGACAGAGCCATGGCCTGTTCCATGGTCAGTTTGGTGCGCGCGCTCAGCCGGTCGGCAAAAATCGCCACTGCCGAAAAATTGATCACGGCGCCGAACAGATGCACACCGATCATGGTCTTGAACAGCGCCTTGCGTCCCTGCTCCAGCGATTCGCCGGAAGTACTGTGGCCCATCGCAATGAGGCGCAGGAAGGAAACCGCAATCAGCATGCCGGCCAGCGGCACGTTCTGCGTCAGTGCCATGACCACCAGCCCTTCGCTGCCCCGCGCCATGCCCCAGATGATGCCGGCGATGCCCAGGCCGGCGAGCACCAGCACCATGTACAACTGCTGTGGCGGCAGCCGCGGCAATAACAACAGGCAGGCGACCCAGGCAATGACACCGGTGATCCACGCGGGGTACGCAGGCAGCGCGACCGCGGCCACCACCAGTATGACAACGGCGACATAACACCAGGCCGCGACCGCGTCGCGCGGAGAGACTGTATTCAACTGGGACTTTCAGCCAATCCGGCAGGATAGTCCCGCCGGACTTTGATGCTCAGCAAATGCGAATCAAAGCACTCCAGACAATCCGCCATCCACGTTAATGCAGGAACCGGTGACATAGCTCGCGGCATCAGAGGCCAGAAATGCAATCACGTTGGCCACTTCCTCGGACTCACCCATGCGCTTGAGCGGCACGGTCTTGCCGGTATCCGCATAATGCTGCTCCACGCTCTTGTTGTTGCGCGCCGCACCGCGCTCCTGCTGCTTCGACTTGATCTTGCCGACGGCAACGACGTTGACCAGGATATTGTCGGGGGCGAGTTCTTTCGACAGCCCCTTGGCCAGCGCCAGGCCTGCGGCACGGCTGACGGTGGTCGGGAACATCGCGGCACCCGGCTGCTTGGCACCGACCATGTTGAGATTGATGATGCGGCCACCGCCTTGCTTCTTCATGTGCGGCACGGCGGCGCGCGTGGTGCGCACCTGGGCCATGACCTTGATTTCGATATCGTTTTCCCAGACCTTGTCCTCGACCTTGTCGAAAGCGATCTGGCCTGAGCCGCCGGCGTTGTTGACGACGATGTCGAGCCGTCCGAAATGTTTGGCCGCTTCATTAATGAAACGCTCCATATCGCCTTCCTTGGCGGCATCGGCAACCACACCCAGCACGTCCCCGCCCTTTTTCTTCAGTTCTGCGGCAAAGGCATCAATCAATTCCTTGCGCCGTGCGCAGAATGCAACTCTCACGCCTTCCTCCACCAGCCTTAACACCGTCGAACGGCCTATGCCTTCAGTGCCGCCGGTGACGGCTGCCACTTTGCCTTTTAATCCGAGTTCCATAACGTGATCCTTCCTGCAGTTGTTCAATTGGAGAGCGATTGTGACATATCCACGGCCACTGCCTGTTACTACAGTTAACGACTGCCCGGATACAACGGCATGGTTTACGTAGTCTGCCGGCACCCCCGATATGCAGAGACCGCGTAAACTACGCCATCATGATCATCGCCATCCCAGACGATTACCACAATCTGGTCGGCACGCTGACCTGCATGCAATTGCTAAAGGGTCACGATGTGCGCATTTTCAACGACGCTGCCCCGCCGACAGCGACACTGATCCGCAATCTGCGCGATGCCGAGATTATCGTGCCCATCCGTGAGCGCACGCGATTCACGAGCGAGATCATCGGGCAGCTGCCGCAGCTGAAAATGTTCAGCCAGACCGGGCGCAGTTGCCACCATATTGAT
>JBBKXO010000381.1:0-7678 GCA_037969525.1 Burkholderiales bacterium
CGTCGCCCCAGGTACAGCGGATCGGCGCCGCCATCGAGCATGCGCGTCAGCCAGTAGAGTGCGGCATCCGGTGCCGAACCGCGCACCGACTTGTGCAATGCCGAGATCTGGTCGTAGAAGGCGTCGCCCCCCTTGTCAAAACGGCGCAGGCTTTGCGTCAGTGTCTGGCTGATAAAAGCCGCATCGACGTCGGTGATTTTGCTTTGCCCGGCGGCCGTCGCCACCTGCTCCACCAGATTCAGCAGCCGTCGCGCGTCACCATCGGCATAGGCTATCAGGCTGCCGCGAGCCTCAGCAGATAAGTTAAATGAAAACAACGGGTTACTGATTGCCCGGGTCACCAGCTCGGCAAGATCAGCAGCAGTCAGCGGCTGCAGCACATACACCGCGGCACGCGACAGCAACGCACTGTTGACTTCAAACGAGGGATTTTCTGTTGTTGCTCCGATGAAGGTAATCAGCCCCTGCTCAACAAACGGCAGGAAGGCATCCTGCTGTGATTTGTTGAAGCGGTGCACTTCATCGACGAACAGTATGGTGCGGCGTCCGCTCTGCTGCAGCACGACTTCGGCGCGCGCTACAGCCTCGCGGATTTCCTTGACGCCGGACAACACGGCAGAGATCGCAATGAACTCGGCATCAAACGCCCGCGCCATCAGCCGTGCCAGCGTGGTCTTGCCAACGCCCGGCGGGCCCCACAGGATCATCGAATGCGGTTTGCCGGCTTCGAAAGCCAGACGCAGCGGTTTGCCGGCCCCGAGCAGATGCTGTTGGCCGACGACTTCGTCCAGCGTGTGCGGCCGCATGCGCTCGGCCAGCGGCGCATCGGGCTCACGTTTCGCGAACAGGTCGTTCACGCGGCTCTCATCACGCTATTCGCTGATGACGTCAGCGCCCGGTGGCGGCGTAAAACGGAACACATCAGCGGGTATCCGCGGATTGCGTTCGACGTCGGTAAAGGTGATCACAGTCACCTGACCAAACTGGTCGCGCAATTCCATCGCTTCCAGTCCGGACTTGCCGAATCCCATGCGCACGCGTTCGAACACGGTTTCGCGGTTTTTCGGCACGGCATCCAGCCAGTCGAGACCGTTCTGCACGCCGGCATTGGACAAGATGTAGTCACGCTCCAGATCATTGCTGCCGGCGAGCAGCGCTGCGGGACTCGCCCCCAGCGCGCGGTCGAGCTTGCGCACGGTGACCTGATTCAGATCCTTGTCGTAGATCCACAGCTTGCTGCCGTCGCCGATAATGATCTGCTCATAGGGCTTGACATAATCCCAACGGAATTTTCCCGGCCGCGAGAACTGCATGATCCCCTGTGCCTGCTGCAAGGGCTTCAGGTTTTTGTCGAGCACCATTTGCGCAAATCTCGCCTTGAGCGTCTGCGTCTGACCAAGAAACAATTTCAGGGCGTCCACGCCCGCGGCGGTGGCTATCCCCGGCAACAGCATCAGCACTATCAGAAAAATACGCATCAGAGGTTTTTACGCACCCGTTCAATGTTGACGATACGGCCGGAACGCAGCAAGACTGTCGTGATAAAAGGATTGCCCGGCGTCGGAAAATAATAAAAAGACTTGAGACCCTCGCGCACATTATCCACCGACCGGTGATCCGGCCGGCCTGCACGCAACACCAGCTCGCCCTCGGTCATGCCGTATTCGAGACGGATATACACCTCGAACGCCATGCCGCGCGGCAGGGACTCCGCCGCCGCTCCATAACCGCACCACAGCGCCGTACTCAGCAACAGGATTCGGGCCAGCATGAACGATCAGACCGCTTGAGATGGAAAAAGTTTGTGCTATCCGACCAATCAATCGTCATCCGCGGTCGACGCCGGCGCCAGGACTTCGCGATTGCCATTGGATTGCATCGTGGACACCAGCCCGGAACGCTCCATCTGCTCGATCAGGCGTGCGGCACGGTTGTAGCCGATGCGCAAATGTCGCTGGACCAGAGAAATCGACGGCCGCCGCGTCTTCAGCACGAGGGCTACGGCCTGGTCATAAAGCGGATCGGCTTCGGTGTTGCCGCCTTCTGCACCTTCAATGCTGCCGTCTGCCGAAACCTCGGGGCCCTCAAGGATTTCATCAATGTACTGCGGCTGGGCGAGGCTTTTCAGGTGATCGACCACCCTGTGCACTTCCTGATCGTCAACAAAAGCACCATGCACCCGCTGGGTATAACCCTGACCCGGTGGCAAATACAGCATGTCGCCCTGGCCGAGCAGCGCCTCCGCCCCCATCTGGTCGAGTATGGTGCGCGAATCGACCTTGGCGGACACCTGGAACGCGATGCGCGTCGGAATATTGGCCTTGATCAATCCGGTAATCACATCCACCGACGGCCGTTGTGTGGCGAGTATCAGGTGCACGCCCGCAGCGCGCGCCTTCTGCGCCAGACGTGCAATCAGCTCCTCGATTTTCTTGCCCACCACCATCATCAGGTCGGCCAGTTCGTCTATAACCACCACGATCAGCGCCATCTCATGCAGCGGCACCGGCTCCTCCGGCGTCGACGTCAGCGGATTGGTAAGCGGCTTATTCTTCTTGGCGGCATCACGCACCTTCTGGTTGAATCCCGCCATGTTGCGCACGCCCAGCGTCGACATCAGCTTGTAGCGACGCTCCATCTCGCCGACACACCAGTTGAGTGCATTGGCGGCCTGCCGCAGGTCAGTAACCACCGGCGCCAGCAAATGCGGTATGCCTTCATACACCGACAGTTCCAACATCTTCGGGTCCACCAGGATCAGCCGCACCTGCGACGGCGGCGCCTTGTAGAGCAGCGACAGGATCATCGCATTGATTGCCACTGATTTGCCTGAGCCGGTGGTGCCGGCGACCAGCAGATGCGGCATGCGCGCAAGATCCGCAACCACCGGATTTCCGGCAATGTCCTTGCCCAGCGCCAGCGTCAGCGGCGAAGCCATGTCGGCATAGACCTGGGAACTGACAATTTCCGACAGCCGCACCATCTGCCGTGACGGATTGGGAATCTCCAGCCCCATATAGCTCTTGCCGGGTATGGTTTCGACAACGCGGATGCTCATCACCGACAGCGCCCGCGCCAGGTCGCGCACGAGGTTGATGATCTGGCTGCCCTTGACGCCGATCGCGGGCTCGATTTCGAAGCGCGTTACCACCGGGCCCGGGTACGCCGCCAGCACTTTCACTTCAACACCGAAGTCGAGCAGCTTCTTTTCGATCAGGCGCGATGTGAATTCGAGCGTATCCGCAGAAACAGTCTCGATATTGCGGTCAGCTTCGTCGAGCAGCTTCAGCGGCGGCAACAGCGTATCGGGCAAATCCTCAAACAAGGGCACCTGCTTCTCGCGCTCGACACGCGCCGACTTGGCTATCTCAATGCGCGGCGGCTCAATACGCACCGGCTCATGCGCATCGATTTTTTTCTTGCTGTCCTCAACGGCTCCACCCCGTGCTACCGTCGCCTCTGCACCCGCCTTGCGGTCTGCGCGCTCCTGCAGTTTGGTCGTTACGAAACCATAGAGACGCTCTGACCAGCCACCCAGGGTCTCAATGACCCACAGCCACGAAATGCCGGTGAACAGGCTCAGCCCGGCCGCCAGCAATAACAACAACAACAGCGTCGCGCCGGTAAACCCGGCCACACCAGCCAGCCCGTAACCGACCAGGGCGCCCAATGCACCGCCTGGCGCACCCGGCAATACCGCAGTCAGCGTATACAGCCGCAGGGACTCGACCCCGCAACTCGCCACCAGTACGATGACAAAACCTATCAGCACGACCGCATAGGAGCGCCGATCCCCTGCACCCACTGTTTCAATGCGGCGGAAGCTCCAGAGCACAAGCGCGCCGCACAACGCGACCCACCAGTAAGCGGATACGCCGAACATGAACAGCAGCAGATCCGCCACGTAGGCCCCGACCAACCCGCCGGCATTGCCTATGCGATCGACAACGGTACTGTGGGACCAGCCCGGATCACCCTTGTGAAAACTCAGCAGGACCAGCAGCAGGTAGAGGGCGGCGGCCAGAAATGCCAGCCACCAGGATTCACGCAGCAGTGCCGCCAGCTTGGGCGGCAGGGGATTGGGCGCAGCCTTGCTCGCCGAATATTTATCTCGAGCCAACGTCAGCCTTTACACACGTCGGGTTCATTAAGCTGATGATTATAAGTGAAAAGGGCCGCCATACAGCAGCAACGATCTGCCGTTATTCTGCCCGCCGCACAAAAACAAACCCCGCCAGGAGGCGGGGTTTGCAGGCAAGGTGCTGGTTTCTCTCAGCGAACGATGCACTCCTGGTTGGAGCCGCCGCCGACAGCTCCGCCACCGATGCCCAGCGTAAACGGCAACTGGCTTAGATTGAGCCCCGGATCGCCCGGCAGGATAACCGGCGGTTTGCTGGGGTCCTGGGCAAAACCGAACTGCCCTTCGCCCACGATCTGGGTGCCGCCCTGGTTCTGCATGATGTAGCTGCCCGTGTAAGTCGTGTGATATGTGCCGGGCTCCAGGTTTCCGCAGTCCGTAGTGCACGACACGGTATCTCCGGAAGAGCCGCGTATGCCGATAGTGGCGGTCGAAGTACCGATCTTGTAGGCATCCTGGTTGCCACGTTTGCCGATCAAGCCGGTCACCGTGCGCAATCCACCTTTTAACAGCCGCATGAACATGCTGTCCTGCTGCGGAGCCTCATTGGAGAACGAGTAAGACTCGAGCTTCATAGTCGAGTTCGGCCGCATGGTTGCCGCGCTGCCATCGGAAAAATTGATCTGGGCGTAACTGTCGCGCTGTGTCGTCAGCACATCACCCGGCTGCACTTCGGATTTTTGGGAGAGTATCCGCACCGTGCCGTCCTGCCGCTGCACGGACATCGTGCCACTCAGGTGGGTAATGACCCCCGCACCTGCAGCCCATGCCCCCGCCATCACCAAGGCCAACGTCATCCCCGCAATGCCCTGCAGAAAACCCTTGATTGAGAACATAACTACCCCCTATCTGCGCATACCCGATTGTCGCGAAACTCGGGCTCCACCAGCCAACCAGGCCAGTTCATTTTTATACCACAAGTCGCCATTGCAGCATTGACTGAAATGCGCCAAGCCACTGAAAACGTGAGAAAAATCACACTTCAGCGGTCGGGTACGGCAGTTACTCTGCCGATCCGCGCTTGGCCATCGACTGATGGTCAATCACAAATATTTTTCGCTTCTCAGTACGAATCAAATTCTTTTCCTGCAAATCCTTGACCACGCGACTGACCATTTCTCGTGACGCTCCGATCATGCGTGCGATTTCCTGTTTGGCCGGCGCCCGCGGCACCACCCAGTTGCCATCCACTTTTTCGGCCATATCGATAATCAACCTTGCCACCCGTCCATAGACGTCGATCAATGCCAGGCTTTCAATCTTGCGATCTGCATCGCGCAGGCGCTTGACCAGATTGCGCAACACTGACATCGCCACTTCGCCATTACCTTCCAGGCAGGATATGAATGCCGTCCGCGGCAGGCGCAGCATCTCACACGGCTCCAGGGTTTCCACGGTCGCTGAACTGGGCAAACCATCCAGCAGCCCCATTTCACCGACATATTCCTGTGCCTCCATCATGCTCAGGATGACTTCGTGTCCTTGATCGTCGGGGATCAGCACTTTGACCCGCCCTGACAATATGATGAATAGCGCGTCAGTCTCCTCGCCCGCGCGCAATATCGCGGCCCCGCGAGGATAACTGCGATGCTGGATCCATGACGCGAGGGTGGACAGCTGCTGGTCAGTAAACGACGAGAACAGCGGTACGGTCTTCAGGATCTGCGGATTCGGAGCAATGGTTGCTGGCATAGTTTTTTTCAATAAATGGCTATTTATTGTTGCGCTGCGGTCATATACCGCAACGATACGCTTATATATGTTGCCAGATTGTGCACTAATAGTCATGCCTACCACTCTTTAATGGCCTGTAACTCGTCCAATCCGCTCGAATAAATCGCGCTGGTCTGCTTTATGGGCTACTTGCAAACACCCGGTTTATTGACCTTGCTTTGGCCGCCAACGGTATTGCCAGTCTGCCCCGCTGAGCCGGTCAATTCCGACGGCAAGCCGGTTTCCGGATCGCTGACTGGGGAAAAATCGGGGAAAACGTCGGAAATCAGAGTTGAATTGGCCGTATTGACCTGGGTGCTTATAAGTTGTTCCGTATTGAGTAACGTGGTCGCATTCGTCGTCAGGTTGATGCTCGAGGCAAGGTAGACAGTCTGCAATGTTGACGTCGTCACCGGCACAGTAGTAGTCGCAAAGGTGCCACTTAAAGAGCTACTCTGAAGAATCATGAAGGAATTCCCGAATGCGGGGACGAATCCATTGCCATACGTGACATTAAGGGTGCCGCCAAGAGTTACCGTACCGGTAACAATCAATTGGTCGTATTCAGCGCCGGCCACCAGTCCATTAATTTCAGCAAGCAGCGTGCCCTGGGAGCCCTGCAAGTAATTGCCGTCGATCGTCATAATTCCCGGGGATGCTCCCGGGCTTACTGTACCCGCGAAATTGTTGACATTCCCAGTGATCGTTCGCGACCCGCCCAACAGTCCTCCCGCGAGGACATCCAGCGTCGTCCCCACCAGGCTGATCGTACCCACACCGTTCAACGTACCGCCGTTCAGTGTCAGCGGGCTTCCACTGAACGTCGAGATATCCGCAGTTGAATTCCCCAGCGTCAACATGCCTCCGGTCATCGTGAATCCAGAACCGCTGTCTAATGTCGACAAGCTGGTTGCGCCGCTCACGCTGGCATATACGACCGGTCCGCTCAATCCAACAGGAATGTTTGCCATTGCGCCATTCAACGGAACCGCGCCCTGATTCCAGTTAGCTGGGTTCTCCCAGCGCAGATCGCCGCCGCTAGGATCCCAGGCAAACGGCACTAAGGCTGTCGCCGTGATCGTGCCGGTGTGAGAGCCACCCAACAGCGTGTAGTTACTCTCCAGGCCTGTGCCGTTGCCCAGCGCGAGACTCCCGAATGCGAGTGATTGCGTGCCGGCTTTCGGACTTGGCACCGTCCCGTTGACACCGGCCACAGTCAGTGTCTCTCCGTTGACTCCGTTGATCGTGCCGAATGCGCTTGGGCCGAAGTCGGTGCTGCTGTCATAGGCGCGGCTGCCAACCAAGTCGATCACCGCCTTCGCCACACTCAGCGTCCCGTTCGCCGTCACCACGTCGTAGTTCGCCGCCGTGCCACCGCTCGCCGTGATCACGTGCGTGCCCGCCGTCGCCGCCGCCCCCGTGTTCGTCGCCAGGCTCACCCCGCTCACCACGCCCGTGTCCCCGTAGTACAGCGTCCCGCTCACCGTCGAGGTGAGCAGCGGATCGGCCCCGCCATAGGTCTTCGACTTGTCATCGGCCGTCGCCGTCAGCGCCGCCGCCTTCGCCACACTCAGCGTCCCGTTCGCCGTGGCAAAGACATAACCGGCTCCGGATACCAATGACGACTGGCTCGCCGTAATCGTATGCGTGCCCGCCGTGGCGGAGGCTCCCGTTGCCGTACTAAGGAGCGGCGCTCCGCTCAATCCCGAAGTAGTAACAGTATCCAGAACACCGTCATCATTAATGAAACCAGAGATAACGTAGGTAAGTGTCGGATCAATGCCCCCGTAAGTCTTTGATTGGTTATCGGCGGTAGCAGTCAGCGTT
>JBBKXO010000382.1:0-20016 GCA_037969525.1 Burkholderiales bacterium
ACCGCCTTGCGTATGCCGCGTATGCGCCCGCCCCGCCACGCCCATATCGACGGGCTGACCTAGTGCACGGTGGGGATGGCGGCTGCTTTGAGCGTAGTCTCGAGATCAAGATTGAAGTCAGGGGCATCGATGCCGATGAATACCGCAGGCCGATGTTCGAGAAAATACCGCTTCATTTCGCGCCGAATGCCGAGAATTTCGCGGTAATGACGTATTACCTCGACATAACCGCGCACAGAGAGTTTTTCCAGTGGAATCAGGGAGTGCACTCCGGCTGCGACCATCCGCGGCCCGCCGATGCCGACAAATCGTGCCGTGGGAATTCTGGCGCGCAGGGCTGCAACCAGCGCGCCGCCCAGCAGGTCGCCCGAAGGCTCCCCCGCTACTATTCCGACCAGCGGGCCGGATGGTGTTGATGCCGTTGACACGGCAATCAGCGGATGACGCCGCGTCCGGGTGCCGCCAGAAACTCCGCCAGCAGCAGCAATTCAGTATGTCCGGCGACATCCTCCGCGATCTGCTTGCGCGCGGCATCGTATGACAAACCGGTCTTGTAGAGTGTTTTGTAAGCGCGCTTGATGGCGGTTATGGCGGTTGCCGCAAAGCCGCGACGCTTCAGGCCTTCGGCATTGATGCCATGCGGTCTGGCAGGATTGCCTGATGCGGTAACGTAGGGTGGCAGATCCTGCAGCAGAATCGTACCCATCGCGGTAATGCTGTGGGCGCCGATACGGCAGTACTGGTGCACTACGGTAAAGCCGCCCAGTATCGCGTGATCGCCCACCTGCACATGTCCCGCAAGCTGCGCATTGTTGGCAAAAATAGTATTACTGCCCACCTGGCAATCGTGCGCAAGGTGCACGTACGCCATGATCCAGTTGTGATCGCCTACGTGAGTGACACCGACATCCTGTGCGGTGCCGCGGTTAAAAGTACAGAACTCGCGAATGGTATTGTCATCACCGATTTCCAGGCGGGTGGGTTCTCCACCATATTTCTTGTCCTGTGGTGCTTCGCCAATTGAGCAGAATTGATAAATCGTGTTGCGAGCACCGATGCGGGTGTGGGCGGCCACCACCACATGTGGACCGATGCGGGTGGAGACACCAATTTCCACCCCCGGGCCGATAATCGAATACGGCCCTACTTCGACATCATCGGCAAGACGAGCCTGCGGATCGACTATGGCGGTAGGATGAATGCGTGAAGCCATGCTTTCCGGATTCAGGCTGCGTCGTTGGGCAGATCGCGAACCGTGCACATCAGCTCGGCTTCCGCCACCACGGCGTCATCTACGCGGGCAATGGCGGCAAATTTCCAGATGCCGCGGACATGCCGGGTCAAAGTGACCTGCAGACGCAGTGTGTCACCCGCCGTCACCGGACGCTTGAATCGGGCGTTGTCTATACCAACAAAATAATAGATCGACTGGTCATCGCCCTTGGCGCCCATGGTCACGAATGACAGTATCGCCGCGGCTTGCGCCATAGCTTCGATGATCAGTACGCCGGGCATTACCGGGTGGTGCGGAAAATGACCATTAAAAAACGGCTCGTTGATCGTTACGTTCTTGAGCGCCTCTATGCTTTTACCCGGCTCATACGACAACACGCGGTCGATCAGCAAAAACGGGTATCGATGCGGCAGATATCGCAGGACTTCATTGATATCCATACTGTTCATGGTGTTCCTTTTTTGCGCAATTTCAGTTCCTTTTCCAGCGCGCGAACCCTCGCTGTCAAATCTCCCAGACTGCGCAGACTCGCGGCGTTCCGCCGCCAGTCGCGATTGCGCTCGAAGGGATACGCGCCAGTATATGTTCCCGCTTCCGTTATGGACTTGGTGACCAGCGTATGCGCTGAAATCTCCACGTTATCAGTTATATTCAAGTGGCCGGCAATGCCGGATGCGCCGCCAATCCGGCAATACCGCCCGACACGGGAACTCCCGGCGATGCCAACACAGGCGGCAATGGCGGTATGTGCACCGATGTGCACGTTGTGCCCGATCTGTATCTGATTGTCCAACTTCACGCCATCCTCGATGATCGTGTCCTCGATGGCGCCCCGGTCTATTGTGGTGTTGGCGCCGATCTCCACATCATCTCCAATACTGACGCCCCCGATTTGCGGAACCTTGATCCATCGGTCCTGGTCCATCGCGATGCCGAATCCATCGGCACCAATGACTGCGCCCGCGTGCACGATGGCCTGTTTGCCCAGACGGCAGCCATGATAAATCACAACATTGGCATGCAGCGTACTGCGGTCTCCGATGACAGAACCGATCCCGATATACGTACCGGCACCTATCCTGCTGCCTGAACCGATTCGTGCGCCGTCCTCGATGACAACATTGGGTTCCACGCATACCGATTCCCCCAATACGGCACCGGGATGTATAACCGCGCTCGGATGCCGGTCCGCGACCGTTTCCGAGGGCGGATTGAACATCGCGGAGACCCGCGCAAAATAGGCATAAGGATTGGCCGCCACGATATGCGGGAGGTCGAGTGAATTCCGTAATTGCTCGCCGACGATTACCGCGCCGGCTTTGGTGGCCTGCAATTGCCTGATATAGCGTTCGTTGGCGAGAAAGGCGATGGTATCGGGTAGCGCCTTTTCCAGTGTGGCCACCTGTCGGATTGCCACACGGCCGTCGCCGATCAGCTCCCCGCCAAGCTGGTTCACGATATCCGCCAAACTCAGCGACATGGGCAGCTGTTTATTCATCGTTCAGGCAGAACAGCCATATAGCAGGTGAACGGGAAGCGCACCGCGCTCCACATGATTATTTGCCGTCGGCCAATGCTTTCAGAACCTTCTCGGTTATGTCGATTTTCGGGTTTCTGTACACGGCTTCCTGAAAAATTATGTCGTATTTCTCCGCCTCAGCAATCTGTTTGATGACGCGATTGGCTCGCTCAAACAGTGCCCCCAGTTCCTGATTACGACGCAGATTGAGATCCTCACGATATTCGCGCTGCATGCGCTGAAAATCCAGGGTCAGCCTGCCCAGTTCCTGCTCCTTGCCGCGGCGATCACTCTCGCTCATGGTCAGCGCGTCTTTTTCAAGTTGGCCTTGAAGAGTTTTGATCTGGCCTTCACGTCGCTGCAGCTCCTGTGAGCGCGGCGCAAACTCCTTCTCCAGTTGCTTACTGGCCCTTTCAGCCGGCGCGCTCTCGCGTGTGATGCGCTCCTGATCTATGAAGCCGATCTTCAATTCGGCGCTCAAGGCAGGTTGCGCTCCCGACATCGCGGCCAATGCCGCGAACACTAACAAGAATCTTCTCAACATGCTCTCCTTGAATCTTTTCATGACAATCTTTTGATGATTGACCGGAGCTCCGTCAAAATGCTCCGCCAAAAGTAAACTGAAATGCCTGCTTCCTGTCGCCGACCTGCGCATTCAGTGACTTGGCGATGCTTATCTTCAGGGGGCCAACCGGTGATGACCAGAACAGCGACAAACCAGTGGAATAACGGAACTCTCCAAAATCGTATTTTTCCTCCACCATGCCAGCGTCGACAAAAGCACTCAGCCGCACCGACTTGTCGTTTCTCAAACCAGGAAATGGAAACAGAAACTCCGCATTGCCCAGCAAACGGTGGCTGGCACCCCGCGGAAAGCCGTCCTCATCCTTGGGGCCGATTGTTGCATTGCGAAATCCACGGACAGAGTTTACACCGCCCGCAAAATAATTTTTGAAAAACGGTAATGGCTTGCCGCCTGATCCCTGGCCGTAGCCGACCTCGCTATTCAGCATCAGGGTGTAATCCCGGGTCAGCGGAAAATAGCGCTGGTACTGATAGCTAGTCTTGAAATACTCCAGGGAGCCACCGGGCAAGCCAACTTCCCCGACGGCACGCTGTAAGGTGCCCTTGGTCGGATAAATCAGGCTGTCTCGCCCGTCCCGGACCCAGCCGGCACTGGCAATTATCGCATCGTTATCCTTACCGAAGGTCGACACATAGTCCTTGTAAAACAATGGGCTGTCACTGAATATTGTGATCGACGTATTCTCATAACCCAGACCATAGGTAATCGTATCCCGCTCGGTGACCGGCACGCCAAACCGGATACCACCGCCCAGTGTTTTTGTTATGTAACGGCCGAATTGTCCCTGCGTACCATCGAGTTCACGCGAATAAACATCAAATCCCTGACTGATGCCATCTACCGTGAAATAAGGATCCGTGTATGACAGCGCATAGACCGTGTTGACCTTACTTGAGTTAACTTGTACCGATACAAATTTCCCTGATCCGAAGATATTTTGCTGGGCGATTGATCCGGAAAGGACGAGGCCCTCGCCGCTGCCAAATCCGGCTCCGAGCAAAATATTGCCGGTGGGTTTTTCCGTGACTGTGAAGTTGACGTCGACCTGATCGGTGGTGCCGGTTACCGATGGTGTTTCAACATTAACTTCCGTGAAATAACCGAGGCGGTCCACCCTGCTACGCGACAGATTGATCTTGTTCGCAGCGTACCATCCGCCTTCCAACTGCCGCATTTCACGGCGAATGACTTCGTCACGCGTGCGATTGTTGCCCGCAATATTGATCCGCCGCACATATACGCGCCGGCCCGGATCGATGAAAAATGTGAATGCAGCCTGATTCTTGGATTTGTCGAGATTAGGCACCGCATTGACGTTGGCAAAGGCATAACCGTCGTTGCCGAGCCTGTCACTGATGTTTTTTGTCGACTCGGCGATACGGGTGCGCGCAAAAACTTCGCCGGGCTTGACCGTGATTAGTTTTAGAATTTCTTCTTCCGGCAGCAGCATTTCGCCGGCGACCTTGATGTCTGAAATCGTAAATTTTGCGCCCTCGGTAATGCTGACGCTGATGAATATATCCTTCTTGTCCGGCGATATCGTCACCTGCGTCGAATCGACATTAAACTCCAGATAGCCGCGATCCAGGTAATACGAGCGCAGTTCTTCCAGATCCGCCGAAAGTTTTTGCCGGGAATACTGATCGTGCTTGCTCCACCAAGTCATCCACCCCGGGGTGCGCAGCACAAACAGGTCTATTAGATCCTTCTCCTTGAATTCCTTCGCCCCGACGATACTGATCTGCCTGATCTTGGCTATATCACCCTCGTCGACATTAAAGTTGATTGCCACCCGGTTCCGTTCCAGCGGGGTCACGGTCGTTGTTACAACCACGGCATAGCGACCCCGGCTCAGGTATTGGCGCTTTAATTCCTGTTCTGCACGATCGAGTTGTGAGCGGTCAAATATGCGTCCGTCGGCGAGTCCGATCTGCCGCAGGCTTTTGATCAGCTGATCTTTCTCAAACTCCTTGACTCCAATGAATTCGAGTTGAGCTATCGATGGGCGCTCTTGGACGGCCACGACCAACACGCCCCCATCGGCTTCTATCGCTACATCCTTGAAGAAACCGGTACCGAACAGCGCGCGAATGGCCTGCGCCGCTCTTTCGTCGGTCATCGTATCGCCAACTTTTACCGGCAGATAACTGAAAACCGTTCCCGCATCAGTACGTTGTATGCCCTCAACACGTATATCCTTGATGACAAAGGGTTCGATTGCCGAGACCGGGGATGAAAATATCATCAGAGCCGCGCAAAACCAACGGAGTAAGGCCATATTTAGCTGCCGATCAGGCGATTGATGTCGTTAAATAAAGCAAAAGCCATTAAGGCAAACAGCACTGCTACGCCTACGTGCTGTCCAGCCTCCATGACTTTTTCTGGTACCGGTTTCCCGGTAAGAATCTCGATCGAATAATACATCAAGTGCCCCCCATCCAATAACGGTACGGGCAGCAAGTTCAGCACGCCGAGACTGATGCTGATGAGCCCCAGGAACAGCAAATAGGAAATCCAGCCGTTCTGCGCCGACTGTCCTGCGTAATCGGCGATGGTGATCGGGCCGCTGAGATTTTTCAGCGAAACCTCACCCACCACCATTTTGCCAAGCATGCGCAGGCTGAACAAGGCGGTCTCCCAGGTTTTTGCCACTGCCTTTGCCAGGCTTTCTGCGGGACCATAACTGACGCTGGTTAACATGCGCCGCATCGCATCGGTATCAAGCTTCGGCGCTGCGCCTATGCGTCCAAAGCCGCCTCCTTGTCCTTTCACAGCTTCCGGAGTGATCGGTATGGCCTGCAGTTCCACATTACCGCGCTGAATACGAAACTGCAGTGCCCTTCCGGGGGCTGCTCGTACCCTGGTAACCAGTTCATCCCACGTTTCAATAGCTGCACCATCGATGGCCAGCACGAGGTCCCCGGATTGCAAGCCTCCGCGTGCCGCAGCACCACCTCCGGTCAATTCCCCGATTTCCGGTCGCAACGTTATCCTGTGGCGGGCCAGGCCCAGTGCCCCAAGCAGATCACTCTCCAGATCCTGTGGCGTCAGCAGGTCCAGCTTCAGCTGGCGTGTCACCGTTCCACCCTGCGCCGTTTTCAATTCAATATTCATTGGATGCTTGTCCAATGCGCCCTGCAGCACCGCCCAGCGAAAATCCTGCCAGGAGCGGACGTCTTTCCCGTCAGCACGCGTAACAATATCGCCGGCCACAAATCCGGCTCGCATAGCCGCACTGTCCGGTGGTGGCTCGGCCAGAACCGGGACCAGGCCGGGTACTCCGTGTAAAAACAAAATCCAGTACAGCGCGATGGCTGCAATGAAATTGGCCATCGGACCGGCCAGCACTATTGCAAACCGCTGCCAGACAGTCTTGTTGTTGAACGCACGATTTCTCTCGTGAGGAGAAACTTCCCCTTCACGTTCATCGAGCATTTTCACGTATCCGCCCAGCGGTATGGCTGCAACAACCCACTCCGTGCCGTCGCGGCCCATGGTCTTTGACCAGATCGGTTTGCCGAATCCCACTGAGAAGCGCAGCACTTTGACATTACAGCGTCGCGCTACCCAGTAATGCCCGTATTCATGGACTATGATCAACACGCTGAGTGCCAGGATGAATGCAGCTATCGTCAACAGAAAACTCACAGTCGTCACCTTTCAGATGCAGCAAAGGAAGCACATCGAACCGAGCATGCCGCCAAGGCGTCACTCCGCGCCTGCCGGTCAATGTCTTCCACGTCCTCTATCGACAGTATGTCGCGCGCAGATGTAGCAGTCAGCACTTCTTCTATTAGTGCCGGTATGTCGAGAAATCCAATGCGTCTCTCCAGAAACTCGGCAACGGCAACCTCATTCGCCGCATTCAACGCAATCACCGCTGTACTGCCCGCACGTAACGCATCATAAGCAAGACGCAGACATGGAAAGCGCGAGAAATCAGGTGCTTCGAACTGTAAATTGCCGATTTTCGCCAAATCAAGAAAATCAGCGCCAGAGGCTATCCGCTCGGGGTAGCCCAGTGCATGCGCAATGGGCGTGCGCATGTCCGGATTTCCCAGCTGCGCAATCACCGACCCGTCACAATATTCGACCAGCGAATGGACCACACTCTGCGGATGTATCACTACTTCAATAATTTCCGGATCGGCGGCAAACAGCCAATGTGCTTCTATGATTTCGAGACCCTTGTTCATCATCGTTGCGGAGTCCACGGAAATCTTCCTTCCCATTACCCAATTGGGATGGGCAATGGCCTGTTCCGGCGTGACTTGCGCCAGCTTGGAAATTGGCAGCTTTCGAAAGGGACCGCCGGACGCAGTCAACAATATCCGGCGCACACCGTGGTCAACCAGCGAACCGGACCGGGGTGCGGGCAGGGACTGAAAAATGGCATTGTGTTCACTGTCAATCGGCAATAATTCGGCGCCACTGGCGCGTACCGCGGACATGAACAACGAACCGGCAGTAACCAGAGACTCCTTGTTTGCAAGCAGTATTTTCTTGCCTGATCGCGCTGCGGCGAGCGTTGCGCGCAGGCCTGCGATCCCGACTATGCCGGCCACGACCGTGGTGACCTCCGGCAGCGCCGCGACTCGTTCCAGTGCATGGACACCGCACAGCACCTCGGTGGAACTTCCGGTGTTGCGTAATTTCTGTTGTAAGCGGTGCGCTGCAATTTCATCCAACACTACTGCATAGCAAGGAGAAAAACGGCAGCATTGATCATACAGTTCATCAATCTGGGATTTTGCAGTAAGCGCCGTTACTTGGAAATGGAGCGGGTTGCGCGCGACCACATCCAGTGTGCTGACGCCCACACTGCCGGTGGAACCCAGGATGGTCAAATTTTGCATGTCTTTAATTGCGCTGCAGTATCCATGTCAGCATCAGCGCGGCCAGCGGCAGTGTAGACGTCAGTGCATCGATACGGTCCAGCACGCCGCCATGACCCGGCAACAGTGTACCGCTGTCTTTTACACCGGCCTGACGTTTGCTCCAAGACTCGAACAAGTCGCCCAGTATGCTCAGCGGAAACATCACCGCAACCAGCACAGCAGCGGCCAACCCCTCACCAGGGGCGACTTCGCGAAATCCGAAATACCACACCAAGGCATAATACACTGCGACAGCTACTGCGGCCCCCGCCACGCCTTCCCAGGTTTTTCCCGGACTGATCGTCGGTGCCAGCTTGTGGCGCCCCCAGGTGTGTCCGGCGAAGTAGGCAGCGCTGTCTGCGACCCAGACAACGCCGAGCAAAGCCAGCAGGACCCACGGAATTTCTTGTAAACGCGCCAGTGCCAGCCATGTAGGAACCACCACCACCCACCCTGTCAACGCCAGGACCAGCGGGTTACGAGTATTCCAGCCCAACCACAGCCAGGCGGGCGCGCAAATCACCCAGAACACCGCGGATAACCAGTACACGCCTTGCTCGGCAGCCGCGACCTGATAGTAATGTGTGAGCAGCAACAATACCGCCGCAGAACACAACACCACGGCGCAGAAGGTCCAGCGACCGGAGCGCTTGAATCCGGCCAAACCGCTCCATTCCCAGGCCCCGGCCAGCAACAATGTCAGCAGTGCTGTGGCCCACCAAGCGGTAGGCAGGTAAAACATGCCGCCGACAAAAATCGGCATCACGACAGCTGCGGTGATGACTCTCGTTCGTAACATGATCGCGAGCGTCTGGTATGTCCGGCTTAGGCGTTTGCGCTAAGGCCGTTGTCGCCAGACTGTACCGTTACCTGCTCGCTGGTCCGACCGAAACGGCGTTCACGCTGCCGGTAAGAAATGATGGCCTTGTTCAGCGCCTCAGCATCAAAATCTGGCCACAACGTGTCAGTAAAGTACAGTTCCGTATACGCCAGTTGCCACAACAGGAAATTGCTGATGCGCTGTTCTCCACCAGTGCGTATGAACAGGTCGGGCTCCGGTAAATTGCCCAAGGCCAGATAAGGTGACAATTGTGTTTCGGTCCAGGGTTCGCCGATTGATTGGTGTTCAGTGCGCAATCGGTTAACGGCCTGCATGATGTCCCATCGACCCCCGTAGTTCGCAGCCACCGTTAGCGTCAGACCTGAATTGCCTGCGGTCAGTTGCTGTGCGTCACGGATCAAATTGACCAATACCGAATCAAAACGCGATATGTCGCCAATGGCCTGGAACCTTATTCCGTTTTTGTGCAGACGCTCCACTTCCTGTTGCAGTGCGCTGACAAACAATTGCATCAGCAAAGTTACTTCTTCCGCAGGCCGCCGCCAGTTCTCACTGCTGAAGGCGAACAGTGTTAATGCCTCAACACCTCTCTCCGTGCATGCGCGCACGACATTGCGAACCGCCTCGATGCCCTTACGGTGCCCTGCGACACGCGGCAGAAAGCGGCGCTTGGCCCAGCGACCGTTGCCATCCATGATGATGGCCACATGCCGCGGAATCGCGCCGACTGCGGGTATTTCCTGCGTCGAACTGGCCACGTCAGGGCGTCAAATAACCATGAGGTCGGCTTCCTTGACCTCCAGGGCTTTGTCGATCTCGGCTATGGAGCGATCAGTCAGTTTCTGGATATCATCCTGCGCGCGGCGTTCCTCGTCCTCGGCAACCTCCTTCTTCTTGAGCAGGTCCTTGAGATGGTTATTTGCATCACGCCTTATGTTACGCACAGCAACTTTTGCATTTTCGCCCTCGTGACGCACCACCTTGATCAGATCCTTGCGCCGTTCTTCCGTCAGCGCCGGCATGGGCACGCGCACGATATCGCCCTGGGTCGCCGGATTCAAGCCTAGATCAGAGTCACGAATCGCCTTATCCACAGCCGGCACCATTTTCTTGTCCCATGGGTGTACGCCGATCGTTCTTGCATCCACCAGGGTGACATTCGCGACCTGCGGCAACGGTGTCGGAGTTCCGTAGTAATCGACCATGACATGATCCAGCAGACCGGTATGTGCGCGCCCGGTCCGAACCTTGCCCAAGTCGGTCTTCAACGCTTCAACAGTCTTTTTCATTTTCTGTTCAGCGGTTTTTTTCACATCAGCAATCATGGCAACCTCCTGTCAAACATGCACCATCGTGCCTTCGTCTTCTCCCATGACAACCCGTTTCAGCGCCTGCGGTTTGAATATGCTGAACACATTGATGGGCAGCTTCTGGTCCCGGCATAGGGTCAGTGCCGTCGCATCCATTACTTTCAAATTCTTGACTATCGCCTCATCAAAGGTCAGTCGCTGGTAGCGCATTGCATCCGGGTGAGTTATGGGATCATCCGTATATACGCCGTCAACCTTGGTGGCTTTCAACACCAGCTCGACGTTCATCTCCATCCCGCGTAGAGCAGCTGCTGTATCAGTGGTAAAAAATGGATTGCCGGTACCTGCTGCAAATATGACTACCTTCCCTTCTTCGAGGTAGCGCATGGCTTTCCCCCGGATATAAGGCTCGACCACCTGCTCAATATTAAGCGCCGACTGCACCCGGCTGACTAACCCAATCTGACGCATCGCGTCCTGCAATGCCAGCGCATTCATGACTGTTGCCAGCATACCCATGTAGTCCGCGGTGGCGCGGTCCATGTGCGAGGCTCCCGGCGCGACGCCACGGAATATATTTCCGCCACCGATGACGACAGCCACCTCGACACCAAGGCGGGATACCTCCGCCACTTCGGCAACAATGCGATTAATTGTGTCGCGGTTGATGCCGTAGCTGTCATCACCCATCAACGCCTCACCGCTCAGTTTGAGCAGAATGCGCTTGTAGGCAGGTGCATGCGCCATATTTTATGCCCCGTAGCTTAAGATATGTTTATGCCTTTTGCATCGCCTGGCCCACTTGCGCCATAACTTCCGCGGCGAAATCGTCTTTTTTCTTCTCGATACCCTCACCAACCACGTACAACTCAAAAGCCGCGACGCTGGCATTGGCTGTTTTGAGCAATTGTTCGATGGTCTGTTTGTCGTTCTTGACAAACAACTGCCCCAGCAGCGTCACTTCCTTGAGGAACTTTTGCACTGAACCCTCGACGCGCTTGGCCATGATCTCCGGTGGTATCGATTTACCAGACTTTACTGCATCCTCAGCCGCCTTTTCAGTGGCTACGCGACGCTCGGTTTCGATCGCCTCGGCTGGCACGCCGGAGGAATCCAGCGCCTTCGGCTTGCTCGCCGCGATATGCATCGCGATGTCCCTGCCCATCACCTCATCACCGCCAACCAGGTCTACGAGCACACCAATTTTTGCGCCACCGTGAATGTATGAGGCAAGGCGGCCTTTTGCAGGAATGCGCACGAAGCGACGGATACTGAGATTCTCGCCAATCTTGCCGACCAGCGTCTTGCGCAGTTCCTCTACCGTGGCGCCGTTGAGAGCGAGTCCTGATAATTCGGCAACGTCTGCAGGTTTCTTCTCTGCTACCAGACGTGCAAGTTCTGCAGTAAAAGCTAAAAAATCATCGTTCTTGGCAACAAAATCGGTTTCGCAATTGACTTCCACAATCGCGCCCAGCTTGCCATCCGTCGCAATATGTATGGCAACCACGCCCTCTGCCGCGATTCGCGAAGCCGCCTTATTGGCCTTGTTACCGAGCTTCACCCGCAGAATTTCTTCTGCCTTGCCCAGATCTCCGGCTGCTTCAGTGAGTGCCTTCTTGCATTCCATCATCGGGGCATCAGTTTTTTCCCGCAACTCCCGAACCATGCCTGCCGTTATTTCCGCCATTGCTGCAATTCCTCTAACGCCGTTTAAAAAAAAGGGGCTGCGCGCCCCTTGAATGTGTCGTGGAGCCCGGTCAGGAACCGGCAGCTTCGCCGTCTTCAACCTCGACAAATTCGTCAGCGCCGCCGCTGACGATCTCCTTGATGCTGGTGCTGCGTCCCTCCAGTACGGCGTCCGCCATACCGCGTGCATAGAGTTTTATCGCGCGACTGGAGTCATCATTACCGGGAATCACGTAATCCACGCCGTCCGGCGAGTGATTGGTGTCGACAACGGCGATGACGGGTATGCCCAGTTTTTTGGCTTCGGAAATCGCTCCCTTTTGATAACCGACGTCAATCACGAACAGAGCGTCCGGCAGGCTGGTCATATCCTTGATGCCGCCGAGGCTGCGCTCGAGTTTGGTTATTTCACGTTCGTATTGCAGGCCTTCTTTTTTTGACAGCTTTTCCATTGACCCGTCTTCGCGCATCGCCGTCAAATCATTGAGGCGCTGCACAGATTGCTTGACTGTCTTGTAATTGGTCAGCATGCCGCCCAGCCAGCGATAATCCACATACGGTGAGCTGCAACGCAGCGCCTCTTCCCTTACGATGTCCCGGGCCTGCCGCTTGGTGCCTACGAACAATATGCTGCCCTTGTTCGAAGTGAGCTGACGTACGAATTTGATTGCATCCTGGTACAAGGCCATCGTCTTTTCGAGATTGACGATGTGGATCTTGTTGCGATGACCGAAAATGTAGGGGGCCATTTTCGGATTCCAGTATCGCGTCTGGTGGCCAAAATGTACTCCGGCCTCGAGCATTTCACGCATGGTGACTGACATGATGCAAAGTTCTCCAGTTAGGGTTAATCCGCCACCCGCCCATTACGACCCGGAAATCCGGGCACCCTTAACGTCGGCAGGTGTGTGGTGTAGGGCTCGAATATCTAAAAAAGAATCGAGCTAACTTGTTATTTTAGCACGCAAAGCCATTGCTTCTCAAGCTGGCAGTGGTGCCTGAAAATAGGACACCTTAGGTATCGGTAGCGCACCCTGGATCACGAATTTTTGAATGGTTACAACCTGTTAGAATCGTCCCTCCACGCAATAACCGGTATGTCGCGCCGCCCCGCTGGCTGGCGCCGTAACCCTCTCATGGCCGTAGAACTCAAAACTCCTGATGAAATTGCGCAAATGCGCATCGCCGGCCGGCTGGCTGCAGAGGTTCTGGACTTCATCACCCCCCACGTCACTTCTGGTATTGCCACCGCTGAGCTCGACCGTTTGTGCCACGATTACATGGTCAATCATCAGGGTACGGTGCCGGCTCCGCTGAACTACACGCCTCCCGGCTACACACCCTATCCGAAATCCATCTGTACATCGGTCAACCATGTAATTTGCCACGGTGTACCGGGTGAAAAAAAACTGAAGAACGGCGACGTCGTCAATATCGATGTTACGGTCATTAAAGACGGTTTCCATGGCGATACCAGCCGTATGTTCTGCGTAGGCAAACCGTCAATACAGGCACGCCGGCTGACCGACCTGACCTATGAATGCATGTGGCGCGGTATCCGCGCTGTCCGGCCTGGCAACACACTGGGTGATATTGGGCATGCCATTCAGACCCATGCCGAGCGGCATGGCTTCAGTGTAGTGCGGGAATTTTGCGGACACGGGATTGGCCGCAAATTTCATGAAGAACCCCAGGTCCTGCACTATGGCCGTCCCGGCATGGGTATGCGTCTGGAAGCGGGCATGATATTTACCGTCGAACCCATGATTAATGCCGGTCGCGCCGAAATCCGCCAAATGGCCGATGGCTGGACCATAGTCACCAAGGACCACAGCCTTTCGGCACAATGGGAACATACCGTGCTGGTGACCGAAAACGGTTTCGAGGTGCTGACTGTGTCAGCCGGTACACCACCAGAAGCTGCCTGACCGGCTCTTCAATGCCTGTCCACGCATTGACGACGTCCAGCAATCCACGCCAAATCGTACGGGCCACTCAGCGCGCCGTGTTTGCGGGCGAGCGCGCTGAACTCCAACTGCGCTTTGAGACGGGAAAACTTGGGCGGGAATTGCTTCGGCGCCTGGCGTTGCTCACGGACCGCCATCTCCGACTGGCGTGGAAGACCCGGCAGATGCCCCCGGAGATCGCCTTGGTGGCTGTGGGTGGATACGGTCGCGCTCAATTGTTTCCCCACTCCGATGTCGACATTCTGATCCTGTTACCCGCTCCACCCGGCGATGAGTTGCGCGCCCAGTTGGAGACTCTGGTGGGAGCCTTTTGGGACATCGGATTGGAGGTCGGCCACAGTGTGCGTACTCTGGACGAGTGCTTCGAAGTCGCCGCTACTGACGTAACTGTGCAGACCAATATGCTTGAGTCGCGGCTGCTTTGCGGCAATCGCGAGCTGTACCGGCGATTTACGCGCAAATTGCAGCAATCCATTGATCCCGCAGCGTTTTTGCGCGCCAAACGCATTGAACAGCAAAAACGACATACCAAACACCAGGAAACCAATCTGGAGCCGAATCTGAAGGAAAGCGCCGGCGGATTGCGCGATCTGAATACGATACTGTGGATTTCCCGCGCTGCCCGTCTGGGGCATACCTGGCTGGAATTGGCCAGGCGCGGATTCATTACCCGCGACGAAGCAGCCGCGATCAGCCGCCACGAGCAGGTGCTGGATCTGCTGCGCATTAATCTGCACTATCTCGCCGGGCGACGGGAAGACAGGCTGCTGTTCGATCACCAGACCGCACTGGCCAAAAAGCTCGGTTTTGCCGACCGCGCCAGCAAGCGGGCGAGCGAGCGCCTGATGCAGCGTTACTATCTGACCGCTAAATCGGTCTCGCAACTGAATACCATACTGCTGCAGAATTTGGCGCTGCGGATTTCGCCTCCTGCGCAGGGTAAAAAGTCTATTTCGCTGAACAAGCGTTTTATGGTGATCCGTGGCGAACTGCTATCGGCTCCGGATCAAAGAATATTCGAGCGCGATCCTTGTGCAATTCTCGAAGCTTTTGCCCTGCTGCAACAGCACCACGAAATTAAGGGAATCGGCGCTGAAACGCTGAGGGCACTATGGCGTGCTCGACGGCGCATTAATCCCGTATCACGCCGCGACCCGCGCATGCGCGCGCTGTTCATGGCGATTCTGCGCAGCCCGACCCGGATGATCCGCGAACTTCGGCGCATGCACCAGTACGAGATCCTCGGTCGCTATATTCCCGCCTTCGGCCGCATTGTCGGTCAGATGCAGCACGACCTCTACCATGTCTACACCGTCGATGAGCACATCCTCAAAGTCGTACGCAACTTACGTCGCTTTTCCGTAACTGAACTTGCGCATGAATTTCCCTTGTGTAGCCAGCTGATGAGTGAATTCAACAAACCAGAATTACTCTACCTCGCCGGATTGTTTCATGACATTGCCAAAGGACGCGGCGGCGACCACTCAGAATTAGGCAAGCCCGAGGCCCACCGCTTCTGCAAGATTCATGGCCTTCCGCCTGAAGACTGTGATCTGGTGGCATGGCTGGTGGAGCAGCATCTGGTGATGTCAGCTACCGCGCAAAAAAAGGATTTAACCGACCCTGATGTCATACGTGCGTTCGTGCAGCGTGTCGGTGACGAACGCCACCTCATTGCACTATATCTATTGACCGTTGCTGATATTCGCGGCACCAGCCCCAAAGTCTGGAATGCCTGGAAAGCACAACTTCTGGAAAACCTGTTCAATGCAACCCGGCGCATGCTCACCGGTGAACGCGGCGAGCGACAGGATAGCCAGCATTCATGTCAGGTAGATGCTATGACAATGCTGCGACTTTACGCGATCCCTGAAACAGATTATCAGGATCTCTGGAAGCAGTTTGATACCGCTTATTTTCTACGCCATGAAGCGCAAGAAATCGCCTGGCATACGCGTCAACTATATCGCCATGTCAATTCGTCGATGCCCGTGGTCAAGGCGCGCTTGTCTCCGATTGGTGAAGGTCTTCAGGTCATGGTTTATATGACCGACCAGAAAGAGCTGTTTTCGCGAATCTGCAGCTTCTTTGGAAACATCAGCTTCTACATTCTTGAAGCCAGGATCCACACCACTCATCACGGCTATGCTCTGGATTCATTCCACGTTCAGGATACGTCCAACCGGCAACCCGGCTACCGAGATCTGATTAATTACATCGAATACGAGTTGACTGACCGCCTGTCAAAACAAACACCGCTACCGCCGCTGTCCAAGCCTCGTCTGAGTCGGCAGTTGCGGCACTTCCCAATCACACCGGAGGTCAACGTCCAAGCAGACGAACGCGGCATTTACCGAGTGCTGTCCATCGTGGCAGGAGACAGGCCCGGCCTGTTGTCACGAATCGCCCGCACGCTGGCTGCTTTCGACATCAATCTGCATTCCGCGAAAATCAGCACGCTGGGCGCACGTGCCGAAGACACATTTGTGGTCAGTGGCGACGCGTTCAATAATCCGAAAACTACGGTGCAGTTCGAAAGCGAATTGCTGGATCAGTTACAGGTCTGAGCGCCCCGGACATAATCAGTCATCACCAGGCTGCAGATCCGGAAAGAGCACTTCGGTAAATCCGAAATTTTTCATGTCCGGCATGCGCATCGGATAGAGTATGCCGTCGAGATGGTCGCATTCGTGCTGGACCACACGCGCATGAAATCCTTCCACGACACGGTCTATGGCAACTCCGCCTGCGTCAAAACCCTGGTAACGCAAACTGCGGTAGCGTGGGACCAGTCCGCGCAATCCAGGCACCGACAGACAGCCTTCCCACCCCTCTTCAATTTCCGTATCAAGCGGGGTTAGCAGCGGATTGATCAGCACCGTTTGCGGCACCTCCTCAGCATCCGGATAACGCGGATTTTTCGCCATGCCGAATATCACCACACGCAATCCGACGCCTATCTGCGG
The DNA here is from genome assembly GCA_037969525.1 of Burkholderiales bacterium. Taxonomy (GTDB): domain Bacteria; phylum Pseudomonadota; class Gammaproteobacteria; order Burkholderiales; family SG8-41. The sequence goes on from JBBKXO010000382.1 coordinate 16,987, forward strand.
AGCCGCCAGACCGGCGCCATTCAGCGCGTTCATAGTGTCTTCCATGTCAGCCAGCAAGGCATGCAATTCCCGCGTATTGAACTGCTCCACCGGAAGTGACACCTTATGCAGGCGCGAGTCTCCCATGCTCACCCCGGGTCTAATCGCCATCAACGCATTCCAGCTTAGTGATTACGCTGAGCACCCGTATCATCGCTGCAGATGCAACGACGTCAATATCGCTAACTGCTATGCCATCGGTGTTGGAGCCACGCCCTGCAGCGGCATTGACCACCACCGCAATCATTGCGTAATTCAAACCCAGTTCACGGGCCAATGCTGCTTCCGGCATGCCGGTCATACCGACAATGTGGGCGCCATCCCGTTCCATGCGGTTGATTTCCGCCGCGGTTTCCAGGCGCGGCCCCTGCGTCGCGCCATAGGTGCCGCCATCACACAGGATTTCGTTGGCTGCTTTGCCAGCCCGCAATAGCCGTTTACGCAGCGTGGTGCTGAATGGCTGGGTGAAATCGATATGCGCCAGGGATTTACTGAGGCCGTCAAAGTATGTGGCTTCACGCCCGTGCGTGTAATCGATGATCTGGTCCGGTACGACCAAGGTGCCGGGTAGAAGTGCATCTGTAATACCGCCGACGGCCGCGACAGCAACGATAGTGCACACGCCCTGCGCCTGCAGCGCCCAGATATTCGCGCGGTAGTTGATATGGTGCGGAGCGATGCTGTGATCGGCGCCATGGCGGGGCAAAAACATCAACTCCCTGCCACCGAGCAGCCCGTAAATCAACAGGTCAGACGGCTCACCATATGGGGTAGGCACGCGCTGCTTTTTCGTGACTTCAAAACCTTTGATGCGGTCAAGACCGCTGCCGCCAATGACACCGAGCATAAGAATGGATTCTAGTCTTTTTGGTCCGGGGCCAATGCATAAACGGCGGGCAGATTGCGCCACATGCCCCTGACGTCCATGCCAAAACCAAATACATATCGGTCAGGCACTGTGACTGCCACAAAATCGGCAGACACCGGCTTGAGCCTGTCCAATTGCTTGTCGGCAAATACCGCGAGTAAAACCTTTTCGGCTCCAGTAGCCAGCAGGCGCTCCCTGATCGCGGCAAAAGTATGTCCCTCGTCAAGTATGTCATCCACCACCAGGACAACGCGACCACGCGCCATCGCTGGCACATCAACACGCCAATTCAAAGGGCCGCCCTGGGTGGCACCACCGTAGCGGGTTACGTCGACATAATCGAATTCGAGCGGAAACGGCAGCAGTGGCAGTAAATGACCCGCAAACACCACGCCGCCGCGCATCACGGCCAGCACTAGTGGCTGTTGCGTTCCGATTGCCGCAGAAATTTCTCCGGCCACGCGTCCGACAGCCGCCATCACTGATTCGCGACTTAGCAGCTGCTCGGCGCGTTCGAGCAAGAGCGCAGCTTCTGCCAATGAAGACTTCAATACGTAAGTGTTACCACGTCGTCGTCCATCGCCTGCCCGATGACGTAGGCACCACCTACCGTTTCGCCGATTTCCGGGATCAGGTCATCGCCCCACAGATCCAGCGTTGGTGTGCATACCTTGAACTGCACACCGGCTTCATGCGCATCTTTAATGAAATCGTAGACGCTTTTCGGCGATCCCGGCTTCACGTAAAGCTTTTCAGCAACGCCTTTCTGGGCAAGCTTGCCGGCGCCAGCCGTCAGTATCACTTCAACCTGGTAATCCATCGCAGCAGCAACGGTTGCCTGAAAAAAAGGCGCACCCAGTTCGGGTCCATTAGATGGATCGGTATTGACCATGATGATCATCAGTTTATTTGCCATTTCGAACCTCGTCTTGGTGAACTGGCATGAATATTAGCACACGTTAATATTTAACCAGTGCATGCCTCAAACCGCAGTCCGGCGCAAATAGCGCCGAAAAGCGGCACCAATTTCGTGATGTTTTTTTGCAAGTTCAACATTGGCTTCCAGATAACCCAGCTTGCTGCCGCAATCATAACGCCGCCCGGTGAACTCATAGGCGAGCACCGATTCTTTGCGCTGCAGCCGAGCAATGGCATCAGTTAACTGGATTTCACCGCCGCGGCCCGCCTGCGACCGGCTGAGTTCTGCAAATATACCCGGGGTCAGGATGTAGCGACCGACCACGCCCAATCTGGAAGGCGCCTGTGCCGCCGTTGGTTTCTCGATGATGCCACTGATTACGTGGGGTGATTGCGAACGCTGCGGCACTGCGACCACGCCGTATCGGGAAATATCCGCCTTCGGAACCTTTGCCACGGCCACGACTGACGCACCCTGTGCACGATGATGCACTTCTGCCATCTGTGCCAGCACGGGTATGCGCGCATCAATCAGGTCATCCGCCAGCAGCACGGCAAACGCTTCATTGCCGACCGCGGATCGTGCGCACAACACCGCATGGCCCAGGCCCAGCGGTTGTGCCTGACGCACAAACATGCAACTGACGCCCCGGGGCAGAATTCCGCGCACTTCTTTGAGTAGCTGCGTTTTCTTGCCATGCGCCAACGCCAGTTCCAGTTCGTAGGCCTGATCAAAATGATCTTCGATCGCCCGTTTACCGCGTCCGGTCACGAATATCAATTCCGTGATGCCCGCCGCCACGGCCTCTTCCACCGCATATTGAATCAACGGCTTGTCTACGATGGGCAGCATTTCTTTGGGACTTGCCTTGGTTGCCGGCAAAAATCGCGTGCCCAGCCCTGCCACTGGAAATACCGCCTTGCGTATCACTGCGTGTTTCAAAACTGCCTCCTCCGGCTTATTGATCGAGCAGCGCAAGCAACTGCTGCTCGTCGATGATGGCGACACCCAGTGCCCGGGCTTTTTCAAGCTTGCTGCCGGCATCGCTGCCGGCCACCACGAAGTCTGTCTTCTTCGAGACACTTCCAACCACCCGACCTCCGGCAGCTTCGATCCGCGCCTTGGCCTGTTCGCGGGTGATACCTGGCAGCGTGCCGGTCAGCACGAAGCTGCGACCTGCCACCTTGCCAGAGTCAACGGCACT